>NZ_GL882814.1:64742-69039 GCF_000195655.1 Klebsiella sp. MS 92-3 | reverse complement strand
CCAGGGCTCCCGCCGGGGCGGATGACCGGTCGATACGCTGACCCAGCGCGGTGATGGCCGCCTGGAAGGGACACAGCGTACCAACGTCGGTCTGACGGCAGCCCGGCTGACGCCACTCCTGACGCAGCATCGGGTGCTGCGCGTCCGGCGTCTGCAGACGACGCAGGTCGTCGAGGCCTTGCGCCTGGAAATAGACCCGCAGATAGCGTTCTCCGCTCTTCGCGTTGCGCCAGCGCTCCAGCACCAGGCTGCTGCCCGGCGGGATATTTCCCCGGCTGTAGCCCGGCAGCTGCCAGCTAAAGTTCATCAGCGTGCGTACCATGGCGATGTTGGTGTCATGGGCCACCAGCAGCAGCCAGCGTACGTTCGGATTCGCCTCCGGTTTGACGCCGTCGAGCATAGCGTTGAGCAGCACCGACCCGCGTTTTTGCGCGGTATACAACACATCGTTACTCAGATCGTAGTTTTCCGTTAACAGCGGCAGCAGGGCGGTGATCTGCCTGGCCTGGGTGATCTTGCCCCACGCCAGCTGGCTGAGAGGCAGGTTTTCACTCCAGCCGAGACGCAGCGTCTCCACCATATTGGCCATCACGCTCAGTCCGCTAATGGTGGTCTTCCCACTTTTGCTCTGCTCGACCTGCCACGGGGTATCGAAGATCGGGCAGGGCTTATCGGCCTGACAAACCGCCTGTTTCAATAGCTGGATGGTCGGCGCCAGCGCCTGCCGACGCTGCGCCAGATCCCCGGCCTTCTCTTTCACCGCCGCCAGCTGGCGGGCGGGGTCGGTTTGCGTGGCGGCGAACTTGTCGGTCTGAAACAGGGGATCGGCATCCCCGCTGACATAATGGATAGCGACGCCGCAGCCGGGGAAGGCGCCATCCACCAGCGCCTGGGCGGTCGCTCGCGTCCGCTGCAGCGGGCTGGCGCGCACGTATATCGACTCCGCCGTCGGGCATCCGGCCTGCAGCAGGCCGAGCTGGCGGTAATGCTGGCCTTCCGCACGCCCTTTGTTGACCACGGCGGCATAGCCATGGCCGGTGAGCTCCCCGTCATGGGTGGTCCACTCGGTCCACGGTCGTCCGGTGGCGGCCTCGATGGCTTCCCGGTTGCCGGCCGTCGGCGGACGAATACCGTGGCGGCTGAGCTCGACCACTTTCTCCAGCTGCCAGTCCGCGGCGGCGGCAGATTGCAGCGCCAGCAGCGGCAGCGCGCAGGCGATAAACAGGCGTAACAGTCCCTGATGTCTTGCAGGCATCATATCTTCTTCCTTATTCGTTAATCGGTTATGAGGAGAACGAGGTCTGCCGTTCGACGGCATGGCGCCGGGCGACGATGGCGGCAGTGGTAAAACAGAGTAGCGCGGAACCCAGACCGGTACCCACCCAGAACAGCGCCAACGTGCTGAAATCATACAGCGTTTTGCCGTTTTCAAGGATAGCCGTTTTATCAATAATGATCCCGGTGAGAAACTCGCCCAGGCCGGCGCCGGCGTAGCTGGCGATGCCGATGGTGCCGAGCGCGGCCCCGGCGGCCTTGCGCGAAGAGATATCGACGGCGATCAGCCCGCCAAGGAAGCAGGTCAGAGCGCCAATAGTGGCCCCGAAGATAATCATCGCCAGAATATCAGTGTAGTAATTGTGCGGCGACCAGAGCATCAGGGCGAAGCCGGCGGTGTTCAGCAGGCTGATAAACCCGGCCATCACGCTGCGGTTGCGCGGGAAAAAGCGGTCGGAGAGCATGCCGGCGATGATGGTCCCGGCGATGCCGGCGATAGCGTTGACGCCGATAATCCCGGACGCCTCCAGGGTGGAATAAGCTTTATCCTGCTCGAGAAAGAAGATCCCCCAGGAGTTGACGGCGTAGCGGTCGATGTACATAAAGGCGGAGGCGAGGGCGAGGGTCCACAGCGCCGGGTTGCGCAGCGCCAGCAGCTGGTTTTTAAACACCGAGCCGCGGGCTTCGACCTCTTCCTGCGGTTCATCGCGGATGACGTTGATGGACGGGAAGCCGCTGCTCTGCGGCGAATCGTGCATGAACAGCACCAGCAGCACCACGCCGGCGGCGCCGAGCGCGGCGGTGGACAGGTAGCCCATCTGCCAGCCAAACCCGGCGATCACCGCGGCGATCACCATATAGGTCACCGCCTCGCCGATATTATGCGCCGTCGACCAGATGCCATAGAAGGTGCCGCGCTCCTTAACGCCGTACCAGCGCGCCAGCGAGACCGCGCAGGGGCCGACGCCCATCGACTGCGCCCAGCCGTTGATCCCCCAGAAGATGGCCAGCAGCAGGGCGTTGGTGGTCATCCCCATCATCAGGTTCATCCCGGCGCTGAGCAATAAACCGAGGCTCATATAGCGCACCACGTTGGCGTGATCGGCGATAAAACCATTGACCAGTTTGCCGATGGCGTAGCTGAAGAACAGGGTAGAGCCGATCATGCCGAGCTCCGTCGGGGTGATCCCCAGCTCCACCAGCGCGCTTTTGGCGACGGTGAAGGATAACCGGCAGACGTAAAAGGTGACGTAGGCCAGGGTCATGGCGATAAAGGTTTGCCAGCGCACCCGGCGAAAACGGTGTTCATCAAACGCGGCGCCCGCTTTCGGCGGCGACGCCCGGAAAAAAGCGATAATTCCAGACATAGGTGGTTCTCCGCAGGTCGGAGGCCTGACTGATTGATGTGGTTCGTCCGTGAATGAAGTTATCGTTACTGTGTAGAGTACATAATCAGAGATAGCCTGACCCGTAAGGGTTAATGTAATGGTTGTGGGATCATCTTTTTCAGCTGCGGGTAGAGCGTTGGGCTGGCCAGCAGCAGCGGATTGCCGCGCTGGATCCCCTCCTGCGCCAGAAAATCGTTGCTGGCGCCGCCCGCTTCGCGCATCAGCACCAGCCCCGGCAGGGCGTCCCACGGGTTCATGTGCGGCTCGTAGTAGCCAATCAACCGGCCCGCCGCCGCCCAGGCGCTCATCAACGCCCCGGAGCCGTTGCGGATAAACATGCCGCCGTCGCTGAGCAGCGCCTGCAGAAACGGCAGAAAGTCCGCCGGGGTGACGCGATGCGAGGTGCCGACGCCCATCACGCCCTCTTTGACCGTCGTCGCGGGGTGCGGACGGATCGGAGCGTCGTTGAGCCAGGCGCCATGGCCCCGCAGGGCGTGAAACAGCTCGCGATGGTTGGGGTCGTAGACCACGCCGATGACCGGTTCGCCGTCGGCGACGATCGCCAGCGACAGGCACCAGGTGTGCAGGCCGTTGAGGAAACAGCTGGTGCCATCGATGGGGTCGACCACCCACAGCACTCGCGCGTCGGGCAGGCGAGCGCCGCTCTCTTCGCCGAGAAAACCATCCTCCGGAAACGCGCTCTGAATGCGCTGTTTGACAAAGGCCTCCACCCGCTTATCGGCCACGCTGACCACATCCTGCAGGTCGTCGCCCTTATGGTCGACGGTCAACGCCTCGCGCTGTTGATAGTATTCAAACGCCAGCTCAGCCCCCGCTTTCGCCAGCTCGCAGGCCAGACGGTAGCGGGCCTGTAGCGCTTCTGATTCCTGAGATTGCATAGTGACTCCCTATTTTGCACACGTGTGCATTTTGCGTGAAAAAAACAGCCCCGAAGGGCCGAATGAGTGTGGCCGGGTTTCGCAGAAGATTCTGTGATCGCTCCAGCATAAAATGATTTTTTCATTTCGCACTATGACGAATAATTAGTTTCACCGGCACTTCGCGATGGCGCGAGGGCAGGCTGAAGCGGGCGATCCGCGTCATTAACAAATCCACCGCGTGGTGGGCCAGCAGGGCGGTATTCTGCTGAACGGTGGTGAGCTGATAGGGCTGCCAGTCCGCCTGCGGGATATCGTCAAAGCCGACGATGGCCGGCAGCGGGGCGGCGGCGTCCCGCAGGCCGTCCTGGGCGCCCAGCGCCAGCATATCGGTGGCGCAAAACAGCGCCTGCATCCCGGGGTTTTCAGCAACCAATTCTCTGGCAGCCTGGTAGCCGGCCTGATAGCCGCCGCCGTCGCAGAAGCGGCTGCTCACCGCCATATCCGACGTCCGGGCGATAAAAGCCTCATAGCGCTGGCGGGTGCTGAAGTTCTCGCGATTTTCGCCAATAAAGCCAACCTGCCGCCAGCCTCGGCGGCTGAACAGATCCGCCACCAGCTTCGCTCCCTGGGCGTTATCGCTGCACACCCGGTCGCAGCCGGCGAGGTCCGCATGGCGGTTGATCAGGGTGACGGGGATCTTGCGCGCCAGATACTCCTCCGCCAGCGACAGCGGCGGGGGGGGCCGGGGGGGGG
>NZ_GL882814.1:64231-64659 GCF_000195655.1 Klebsiella sp. MS 92-3 | reverse complement strand
GGGGGGGCGCGCCGGAGGTGATGATCACCCCGGCGACGTGATAGCTCAGCAGTTGTTTAAGCGAGGGGGCGAGCTGCTGCGGATCGTCAGCGTTCATCAGCAGCGGCATAAAGCCATTGAGCGCCAGCTGATGGACCAGCGGCGCCAGCAGTTTGCTGCGAAACGGGTTGTCGAAACCGGCGGTGACGATGCCGATAAAATTACTGCTGCCGGTGATCATCGTCCGGGCGATGATATTCACCTGATAGCCCAGGGCTTCCGCGGCGCTCAGCACCTTCTGCCGGGTCTTCTCCGACACCGAGGCGCCGGGGGTGAAGGTGCGGGAGACCGCCGAGCGCGAGACCCCGGCCAGTCTGGCCACGTCCTCGGCCTTAATCCATTTTTTATCGCTCATCGTCGTTTCGCGCCGTCTGTTTTCCAGGAAGCCC
>NZ_GL882814.1:57726-64149 GCF_000195655.1 Klebsiella sp. MS 92-3 | reverse complement strand
GACGCCCGGGCGGGCGTCGGTCACGCACACTGCCTGAAAAGGTATCACAGAAAGGCGTCGTCGCGCAGCGCCTTGCGCCCTATGCCGGGTAGCGGATGTGCTCCACCTCACGCTGCAAAATCACCCTGCCGTGGCGAATGGAGGTCAGCACCCGTGCCTGACGGCGGACGGCCTCGTAGTCGTTTTCCGCATCGAGGATCAGCAGGTTCGCCGGGCGGCCTTCGGCGAGGCCGTAGTTATCGCCCAGACACAGCGCCCGGGCGCTGTTGTCGGTGACGAAGTCGAGGCAGCGCTGCAGATCGTCATAGCCGAGCATATGGCAGATGTGCAGTCCGGCATCCAGAATGCGCAGGATATTGCCGTTCCCCAGCGGGTACCACGGATCCTGAATCGAGTCCTGGGCAAAGCAGACATTGATGCCGGCGCGATCCAGCTCCGCCACCCGGGTGACGCCGCGCCGTTTCGGCCAGCTGTCAAACCGGCCCTGCAGATGAATGCTTTCGGTCGGGCAGGAGATGAAGTTGATGCCCGAGGCTTTCAGCAGGCGAAACAGCTTTGAGCAGTAGGCGTTATCATAAGAGCCCATCGCGCAGGTGTGGCTGGCGGTGACCTGGGCCCCCATGCCGCGCACCCGCGCCTCTTCCGCCAGTACTTCAAGGAAACGCGATTGCGGATCGTCGATTTCATCGCAGTGGACATCCACCAGGCGGCCGTAACGCTGGGCGAGGTCCATCAAAAACATCACCGAGCTGACCCCTTTGTCGCGGGTGTTCTCATAGTGCGGAATGCCGCCCACCACGTCGGCGCCCATCTCGATGGCGCGCGTCATCAGCTCCCGGCCGTTGGGATACGATTCGATTCCCTCCTGCGGAAAGGCGACAATCTGCAGATCGATGAGATCGGCGGCCTCTTGTTTCACCGCCAGCAGCGCCTTCAGGGCCGACAGCGACGGATCGGTGACATCCACATGGGTGCGGACGTGCTGGACCCCGAAATCGCGCAGCATGCCGATGGTTTTCAGCGCTCGCTGACGGGTGTCCTCCGGGGTAATACTCGCTTTGCGCTGGCTCCAGCGGGTGATGCCTTCAAACAGGGTGCCGCTGCGGTTCCACTCCGGCTCGCCCGCGGTGAGGGTGGCATCAAGATGGATATGCGGCTCGACGAAGGGCGGGATCGCCAGCCGGCCCTGGGCGTCGATATCCCCTGCGTCGGCAGTCTGCATCGCGGCCTGGGCGGTGATGCGGTGAATCATCCCGTCCTGCAGGTCAAGGGTAAACAGCGCCTCCTGGCGGCGCAGGCGAGCGTTAATAATTTTCATGGTGGGTCCTGTAAATGGTTTTGCGATAAACGCCAGATCACCAGCGCGACCGAGGCGTTGAGATGAAACTGAGGGTGGCTGACCGGGTAGCCGGTCAGTTTTTCAATGCGCTGGATGCGCTGATGCAACGTGTTGCGATGGAGACCCAGCCGGTCGGCGGCCCGCACCACGTTGCCGTTCTCCTGCAGCAGCGTCTCGAGGGTCTCCAGCAGCAGCCACGGCGCTTTACGGCCCGGCTCGATCAGGCAGCCGAGGGTGTCGTGCATAAAATCGTTGAGCAGCGCCGGGTCGCTGACCGCGGACAGCAGTTTGATAAACCCCAGCTGCTGATAGTCGCTGATGCGCTGGGTTGGCCGCAGGGTATCGCACAGATCCAGCGCCTGGCGCGCCTGCGACAGCGCCCGCGGGTAACCCTGCAGCTGCCTGACCGGCGCGGAGAGGCCGCAGAGCAGCGATAAACTCTCCTCTCCGTCCGCCAGGGTTTGCAGCCACTGCTGCAGCCATTTTTTCTGCTGAAAGCCTTCCCCCTCCTCATCCGGCAGCAGGAAAAGAAACATATTGCTGCGCTCCAGCAGCGGGAAGGGATTGCCCTGCTGGTTGAGCTGCTGCTGCAGCTGCTGACGTACGCTGCGGTGGGCCTGCAGTAGCCAGGCTTCGGCCTGCTCGGGCGGGAACTGGCGAAACAGGCGGGACAGCCCCTCCAGACGCAGCGCCGCCAGCCGCAGCGGACGGGTAAAATCGAGCTGCTGATGGAGGGCGCGCTGATGGAGCATCTGCAGGTCCGGATAGTCGCCGGTGACCAGCTGCATCAGAATGTCGCGCTGCGACTGCAGGACGTTTTCGCTGCGGACCAGCGCGGTGCCGATGCGCTCGGTGACAATCACCATCTTCAGCAGGTAGGGCTGCTCGATCAGCGGCATGCCCAGCTCGTCGGCAAGGGCGATCAGCGTGGCGGGAATGGCGTGGATATAGGCCTCGCCAGTGAGGATCACCATCCCGGCGATGCCGCGCTGTTTGCCCTCCATCAGCAACTGGATCAGGTTGGCTTCATCCCGGGGATGGTTGATGCCGGTGATAAACACCAGCTCGCCGCCCATGATCCACTCGGCGATATGTTCATTTTCCGCCACGTAGTACCAGCGTACGGCCCGCTGCAGCCCTTGCTTTCCCGCTCGCAGACGCAGGGCGGAGAGTCCCTCAAGGGCCAGCAGTTCGCTGACCGTCAGGCTCATGGCTCCTGCTCCGCGACGGCGGCAGGCTGGCGTTTGCTTAGCAGAGTCAGGGCGATATAGACCAGCGCGGAAACGGAGATCCCCACCAGCGGCGCGATCCACGGCGAAAGATAGGCCACCACCGCGCCGGCGGCGTAGGCGCCGAGTCCCAGCCAGTTAAAACGCGGCAGGCGGGCGTTCTGCAGCAGGGGATAGCGCCCGCCGCGGGCGAACCAGTAGTCGGCGAGGATCACCCCGCCGATGGGCGGAATAATACTGCCCAGCAGCACGAGGAAGGGGATCAGCATTTCGTACATCCCGCCAATGGCCAGCACAATGCCCACCCCGGCGGCGGCGAGGGTCAGCGTCCGGCGACGTTCGCTGCGCAGCAGATGGCAGGCGGCGGCGGAGACGTTATAGATGGTGGGGCCCTGGATGGTCAGCAGGTTGAGACAGAGCATGATCACCGCGGCCACCGACAGCCCCTGCAGGATCAGCACTTCAACGATATCGGCCTGTTGATAGACGATAGCGCACCAGGCGCCGGCGACGATCATCAGCCCGTTGCCGATGAGGAAGCTGCCCATGCTGGCGAGAATGGCGGTCCGGCTGGAGTTGGCCAGCCGGGTCCAGTTTGTCGCCTGGGTGGCGCCGCTGGCGAAAGTGCCGAAGACCATGGTGATGGCCGCCGACCAGCTCATGGTGTCGCTCGGCGCAATACGGGTCATCGCCTGCCAGCCGCCGGCGTGGTGCAGCGCCAGATACATGGAGACCATCAGCAGCACAAACATCAATGGCACCGACAGGCGCGACAGCGCGTCCAGTCCCTTGTAGCCCACCAGCGCGGTGACACAGAACAAAATGCCAAACAGCACCATCAACGGCTGGGTCAGCGCCTCGGGCAGAGCGAGGATCTTCACCAACGAGATAGCGACCGTGGCGGTGCCCCAGGCGTACCAGCCCAGCTCGGCAAAGCCAAGAATAAAATCGGCCAGCTTGCTGCCAATCTCCCCGAAGCAGAACCGGCCCATCAGCACCGTATTCAGGCCGCTGCGCGCGGCGATCCAGCCCAGCGACGCGGCATAGAGGGCCAGCAAGGCGTTGCCGATGACGGCTATCCACAGCAGATTGACGATGGAAAAGGAGACGCCGAGTTTACCGCCGGCGAACATCGTGCCGGTGAAAAAGGTAAAGCTGAACAACACCATGGCGATGGAAAATACGCCTTTGCGTCCGGCGGCGGGCGCTTCGACGAGGGGAAAATCATTGCTGTTTGACATCCTGGAACCTCTGGCTGGTAGATGGGCGGTGATAGCCGGAAGTAGCAAGAGATGTGCCAGGAAAAACCGGGCACGGGGAATAGCGCGCGGTGTGCAACATGCACAGTTATTGAAGGATCCCGGACGGGTAATGCCATTCTACTGTGCATCCTGCCAGGTTTTGCACCAGTCCAGGGCAGAGTAGGGCGGTGAGCGCATCCCTGGCGCCGGAGGAGAATTTTAGCCAGGACGATCCGCCTGTTTTTGGCCAGAGAGTAGTGGAGAATAGCGGTGTACTGAAAACGGTTGGTTAAATCACTGTGAATAAAGGTTATTTAATATGCTTTTATGATATAACCATTTGTCTTGTGTGTGTTTCCTGAAATATTGTCCCCTCCGGTTAGCGGTGTTAGTATCGGATAAATAGCCATTTAGACGGCTAAATAAATCATCGCTAACCTAAGGAACTGCTATGTGGCAAGAAAGACTCGCGCAACTGGTCACCACCTGTCATTGGATCGGCGCGAAAGGCTGGGCGCCGGCGACCGGCGGTAATATGTCGGTGCGTCAGGATGATACCTGGTGCTGGCTAAGCGAGTCGGGCCGCGACAAAGGCAGCCTGACAACCGAGGATTTTCTGCAGGTTGAGATCGCCACCAACCAGGCGCCTTCCGGACGGAAGCCGTCGGCCGAGACCGGTCTGCACACCCTGGTGTATCGCCTGTTCCCGGAAGCCAACGTGGTGCTGCATGTGCATACCGTCAACGCCACCGTGCTGTCGCGCATCGAAAAAAGCGACACGCTGGCGCTGCAGGGGTATGAAATGCAGAAAACCCTTAGCGGGCAGCATAGCCATCTCGATACCGTTCCGATCGCCATCTTCGATAATGACCAGGATATTGACGCCCTGGCGGCGCGGATTGCCGATTATGCGCAAACGCGCCCGCTGCGCTACGGCTTTCTGCTGCGCGGCCACGGCCTGACCTGCTGGGGGAAAGATATTCAGGAGGCCCGCCGTCAACTGGAGGGGCTGGAGTTCCTGTTCGAGTGCGAGCTGATGCGCCGCCGCTACGAGCCCTGAGCCGGAGCAGGTATGGATTTTTATCTTGGTATCGATATTGGCACCTCGCGGGTGAAAGCGGTGCTGTTTGATCAGCATTTCACCGCCTGCGCCAGCGCCGCGGAAAATACCTCACCCCGCCTGTCGGCCAATGGCTACGCGGAACAGGATATGACCCAGCTGTGGCATTCGGTGCTGGCTATTCTGCGCCAGATTGCCCGCCATCCGGCGCTGCAGGCGGGGCGGCTGCGGGCTATCGGCCTCGCCGGGCAAGGGGAGGGGGTCTGGCTCAGCGATGAGCAGGGCGAACCGGTGGGCCCGGGGATCCTGTGGAGCGATACCCGCAGCCACGAGCTAATGAGCGACCTGCTGCGCCGACCCGGCTTCGACCGCCGCTATTTCGCCGATACCGGCACCCACCTGCAGCCCTGCAATACCAGTCTGCAGCTGTACTGGCTGAAACAGTATCAGCCGGCGCGGCTGGCGGCCGCGCGCTATCTGTTTTTCGCCAAGGACTGGATCCGCTTTCGCCTGACCGGCGTGGCGGCGCTGGAGCTGACGGACGCCAGCAGCTCGTTACTCAATCAGCAGACCGGCAGCTGGTCCTCGGTGGTGATGAACGAGATGGGGCTGAACGAACTGCTGCCGCTGTTTCCCCCGCTGCTGGCCCCGGATGCCCTGGCCGGCACGCTGAGCGACGCGGTGGCGGCGCTGACCGGGCTGCCCGCCGCGACGCCGGTGGCCGCCGGGGCGCTGGATGTCTGTAGCGCCGCGCTGGGCTGCGGCGCGGTCAACGAAGGGGATATCTACACGATCCTCGGCACCACCTGCTGCACCGGGATCGTCTGCCGCGGCCCGCAGACGGTGAACGAGGCGACGCGCTTTGTCACCCATACCGAAGCCGGACAGGTGATCTCCCTGTTTCCGATGCAGGCCGGTACGCCAAATATTGACTGGCTGCAGCAGCATATTTCGCTGGACGCCGATCTGGGGCGCCTGGAGCAGGCGATCGCGGAGGTGGAGCCAGGCAGCGGCGGCGTCTTCTGGCAGCCGTATCTCAATGGCGAACGTGCGCCGTTTTACAGCCCGGACGCGCGGGCCGGCTTTTTCGGCATTAGCCCGCACACCACCCGCGCCGAACTGCAGCGCGCGGTGTTTGAAGGACTGGCCTTCGCCATTGTCGATGCGCTGCAGGGTTATCCGCAGGGCGGCGAGCTGTATCTGACCGGCGGCGGCGCAGCCTCGGCGACCTGGCTGCAGATTATCGCCGACTGTACCGGACGCACGGTGGTCTCCAGCGCCTTTAACGAACTGAGCGCACGCGGCGCGGCGATCCTGGCGGCCCGTAGCGTCGCGGCGCTGGCCGAGACGCCTCCGCTGGCGCAGACCCGCTATCAGCCGCGCCCTCAGGCGCATGCCCGCTACGCGGCGCTGTATCCCGTTTACCGCCTGCTGCGCGAGCAGATGCTGCCGGTATGGCAGGCCAGACAGGCCGCCCTTCAACCTCTTTCTCAGGACCTACAACCATGAAAATCGTTTTTACCGCCGAGCATGCTGGCGACCTTAGCGCCTTCC
>NZ_GL882814.1:56551-57583 GCF_000195655.1 Klebsiella sp. MS 92-3 | reverse complement strand
GGGGGGGGGGGGGGGGGGGGGGGGGAGGGGTGGGCGCTGGGCAAACCGAAACTCAGCGCCGGTCAGCTGATTGAGCTGGCCCACGACGCCGAGGTGCTGGTGACCAGCTATGATGAGGTGACGGACGCGGTAATGGCCGCCTGTCCGCGCCTGCAGGTGATCGCCTGCACCCGCGCGAATCCGGTGAATATTGATACCCAGGCCGCCCAGGCGCGCGGCATCCGGGTGCTCTACACCCCGGGGCGCAATGCCGATGCCGCCGCGGAGCTGACGCTTGGCCTGATGCTCAGCCTGGCGCGCCATATTCCGCAATCCCATGCGGCGCTGAAGCGGGGGGAATTCACGCAGGCTGACAATGCCGCCGCCGCCACTCAGCAGGGTCTGCGGCGGGATGTGGTCTGGGACGTGAGCCCGGAAAGCCCCTATGAAGTGTTTAAAGGCAGTGAACTGCGCAATAAAACGCTGGGGCTGGTGGGGTATGGCAACATTGGCCGCCGGGTGGCGCGTATCGCCCGGGCGTTCGGCATGGCGGTGTTGGTGGTGGATCCGTTCGTCGCCGCAGAGGATATCAATGAGCCAGGGTTACAGAAAACGACCCCGGAGGCGCTGTTCCGCGAGGCGGATATCGTCAGCCTGCACCTGAGCAGCGGGCCGCACAGCGACGGGCTGGTGAATGCCGCGCTGTTAAACAGCATGAAGCCCGGCGCGCTGCTGATCAATACCTCTCGCGCGGCGGTGGTCGACGAGGCAGCGCTGATTGATGCCCTGCGCCACGGCCCGCTGGGCGGCGCGGCGCTGGATGTCTATCACCGCGAACCGCTGTGGCGCGATCATCCTTTTGTCATCGAGTTCGATAACGTGATTATCACGCCGCATATCGCCGGAGCCACCCGGGAGAGTATCGCCAAACACACGGCGATGATTGCCGCCGATCTTCAGCGCTATGTCGCCGGGGAGCCGCTGCTGTACCAGTGGCGTTAAGCCGCTTGCGCCGCCGCGTTCTGCAGCGGCGCGGGTCCATCGTCAGGGGCG
>NZ_GL882814.1:55179-56450 GCF_000195655.1 Klebsiella sp. MS 92-3 | reverse complement strand
GGGGGGGGGGGGGGGGGGGGGCGGGGGGGGTGGTGGGCCGCCATAAAAGCCTGGGTCTGTTCCCAGTCCACTACCCCGGCATCCGATCCCATCCCGGTCGCCACCAGCGCGGCCACCGCCGAGGCGACGTCACACGCTGCTTTCACGCTGAGTCCGCGCGCCAGTGCGGCAATAAACCCGCCGCAGTAGCTGTCGCCGCAGCCGGTGGTATCCACCGCCTCGACCGGCCACGGCGCAATATGCTGCGGCCCGCCATCGCGGCCGATAAGCCAGGAGCCGTTCTCGCCGTCTTTCAGAATGCAGGTGCCCACGCCGAGCGCCAGGAAGAAGCGGCCGATGGCCTCCGGCTGCGTCTCTCCGGAGAGAAAGGCGGCTTCCTCCAGCGAAGGCATGAAATAATCCACCGACGGCAACAGGGGCCGCAGTAGTTCGAGGGTCTCTTCATTCGGGGCGATAAGGTCAAAGCTGGTGGTGACTCCGCGCGCTTTGGCCGCCTGCAACAGCCGCGCGCTCTGTCCCTGGTCCATTGCCGCCAGCAGCCCGGTCCCGCCGTGATGCAGGAAACGACAGTCAAGGACGGCGTCAAATTCCGCTTCACTGACAAACAGGGCGTCAGACGCGCCCCGGCAGTGCAGGGCCGGACGTTCGCCGTTGGGGCGAATCGGCAGGATCGTCGCCGAGGTCTCCTTCAGCGCGGTGCGCTGGATAAGCGAGCAGTCGATGCCCAGCCGGGCATAGCTGGCGAGGATAAAGTCGGCCTTTTCATCTTCGCCCAGGCAGGCCACCGCTGCGGTGCGGATCCCGAGCTTCGCGGCGTTGATATTAGCCCCGGCGGCGGTGCCGGCGGGGTTGAGACGAATTTGCTCAATAAAGGCGACGCCGCCGCGCGGCGGGATCGCCACCACCGGGCGCCCGGCGATATCCAGAATAGTCAGGCCGACAAATACGGCGTCAAAGGTTGCCATCGTTCTCCCGTTTAGCGATGCGTTTGGCGCAGGCGCGCCTGCCAGAAGGATAGGGCGAGGGCCACCACCAGAATCACGCCGACCAGCGCGTCCTTCACCAGATAATTGAGCCCCATCAGGTTCAGGCCGTTATCAATAATGGCAAGGAACAGCACGCCGCCGAGGGTGCCGAGGATGCTGACCCGGCCCAGACGGGTAAAGGCAGTGCCGATAAATACTGCCGCAATGGCGTCCATCAGGTAAGACTGCCCGGCCAGCGGGGTAAACTGTCGCAGGTTGGCGGAGAGGATCACCCCGCCGACGGCG
>NZ_GL882814.1:48588-55058 GCF_000195655.1 Klebsiella sp. MS 92-3 | reverse complement strand
CCACCAGCACGCCGAGCATGGTCAGGCGATCGCGGATCCCGGCGATACGCGCCGCTTCGCTGTTCTGACCGATGGCGCGGACATATTTGCCCCACAGGGTGCGCTCGGTAACCAGCCAGGCCGCCAGCCACAGCGCCAGCACGATCGCTACCGGCGTGGGGATCCCGCCAAGGTTGCCCACCGCCAGGTCGTGATACTCCGGAGCCATCCGCCGATAGGCTATCGCGCCGCCGCCGTCGGTATAGATGCGCTCGGCGCTGCTGGCGATAAACCAGGTGCCGAGCGTGGCGAGGAAGGGGCGGATCCGGCAGATGAGGATCAGAAAGGCATTGAGCAGGCCAATCAGCACGCCGCCGAGCAGAGCGCAGCCCACCGCGGCCTGCCACGGCAGATGCCAGGTTTTCAGGGCGACGAGGGCGAAGGCGGCGCCGAAATCGAGCGCGACGCCCACCGACAGATCAATCGCCCCGGCGCTGACGATCAGGGTCATCGCCATCGCCACAATCAGCAGGATCGCGCTGCCCTGCAGCAGGTTGGCCCAGTTATCCACGGTTAAAAATACCGGATTCGCCCAGCCAAACAGGGCGATGGCCAGCAGGATGATGACGCCAAATCCGGCCCGCGACAGCCAGGCCAGCGGGCTGCTGGCCGTCTGTTCCGCCGACGCAGAGGTTTTCAGAGTGATTTGACTCATGCCTCGCCTCCTTTGTGTCTGACCGCCGAGGCCGCCAGCACCACCAGGATCAGGCCGCCTTTAATGGCGCCCATCCAGAAGATATTGACCCCCAGCAGGCCGAGCCCGTTAGAGAGGGCGTTGACCAGGATTGCCCCCAGCAGCGCGCCCCAGATGGTGACCACCCGACGGCGCGAGAAGGCGGCGCCGATAAAGGTCGCCAGCACGGTCTCCAGCAGCAGCGGCGTGGCCGTCCCGCTGGAGCTGCCGGAGCCCTGGCTGAGCAGCGGCAGAATAGCCAGCCCGGCGGCAATGCCCGCTAACAGCCAGACCAGCAGGGTCAAGCGGCACACGTTCAGGCCGCTCATCTGCGCCATATCGCGGTTGCCGCCCACCGCCTGCACATGCTGGCCGAAGCGGGAGTGGTGGAGCAGGAACTGGAACAGGATAAACACCCCCAGCAGGTAGACCAGCGGCCAGGGCAGGTCCAGCACGCTGTTGTCGCGAAAGGCGACCATCAGCGGATCGCTGACCGCGATGCGCCGCTGGCCGGTCAACAGATCTGTCAGGCCGGTAAACGCCACCGAGGTCGAGAGGGTGGCCAGCAGCGGCGGCAGGCCGGCCGCCAGCACCAGCAAGCCGTTGATCGCCCCGCACAGCAGGCAAACCGCCGCCAGCAGCGCCAGCAGCAGGAGATACGGCGTGTGCCATTCGGCCAGCCCGAGGCTGAGCAGCGCGACGCCGAGCACCGCCGTCGCCGGCAGGGAGAGGTCGATGCCGCCGGAGACCACGTCATCTCCGCCCACGGCGATAACGCAGACCAGGCCGAAACAAAGGATTGCCAGCGGAACGCTCTGGACCAGCATCAGGCTGATATTTTGCCAGCTGAGAAAGTAGGGCGACTGTACGCTCAGCCATACCAGCAGCGCCAGAAACAGGATCAGGGGAAATTTTTCAATCAGCGTCGCCAGGCCCGGACGGCCGCGACGCTGGATAGCAGTACTCATGGTGAAGGCTCCTGTCCGCCGTTGATCGCCACCAGCAGGGCGTCCAGCGTTAGCCCGCGGGTGGGTAGATTGGCCGCCAGCGCGCCGCGCCAGAGGACCAGGATCCGGTCGCATAGTCCGAGCAGTTCGGGGGCGTCGCTGGAGGAGACCAGCACCGCCCGTCCTTGATCGGCCAGCTGGCGCGTACGTTGATAAATATCCCGGCGGGCGCCGATATCGACCCCCAGGGTGGGTTCATCGAGAATAAACAGCCGGGCATCGGTCCCCAGCCAGCGGGCAAGGATCGCTTTTTGCTGATTACCGCCGCTCATGTAGCGTACCGGCAGCCCCGGGCGTCCCGGGCGGATCGCCAGCTGTTCTATCCAGTCGCGCGCTTTCTGCTCGGCGATACCCCGCCGCTCCCAGCCAAAGGTGGCGGTCTCCGGCAGCGAGGCGAGATTAATATTGTCGGCGGTAGTGAAGGGCAGGATCAGCCCCTGATGGCGGCGGTCGCGCGGCACCAGCGCCATGCCGGCGCGGATCGCCTGCTTTGGCGTACGAATGCGCCGCGGCCGGCCCTCGAGGTGGATGGTGCCGCGTTCCGCCGGGCGTAAGCCGTAGAGTAAGTCGACCAGCACATCGCGTCCGGCGCCCAGCAGGCCGGCGACGCCGACGATTTCGCCCGGCTGAATATCAAAAGAAAGCTCCTGCAGCTGCCGCCCGTCGCTCAGCTGGCGCACCGAGAGCAGCGGGATCGCCCCATTGTCTGCCGCCGGGCGCTGGCGCGGAGTATACAGCTGGTCGATTTCCCGGCCGACCATCATGGCGATCAGCGCCTCGGTATTCTGCAGCAGGTCGCGGTCCGGGTAACCGACCACTTCCCCGTTGCGCAGTACGGTGCCGCGGTCGCAGAGGGTGGCTATCTCATTGAGGTAGTGGGAAATATACAGAATGGCAATGCCCTGGTCGCGCAGGCGCAGGATAGCGGAGGAGACCAGACTGGCCTCCTGCGCCTCCAGGGGGGCGGTGGGTTCGTCGAACACCACCAGCCGCGCCGCGCCGTCGATCAGCGCGCGGGCAATCTGCACCAGCTTGCGCTCGGCCAGGCTCAGGTCGCGCACCAGCCGTTCGGGGTCGATCGCCAGCTGCCAGTTTTGCTGGAAAAATTGCGCCGTGGCGGCCTTCATCCGTCGGCGATCCAGCGCCCCCCAGCGGGTGCGATACTCCTGGCCCAGAAACACCGATTCCGCGACGGTAAAGTGCGGGATCAGGTTCAACTCCTGGTGGATAACGCGGATGCCGGCGGCTTCGATGGCTGCCGGATTGCCGAGGGGCAGCGGGTGACCGTCGAGGGTGGCGCTGCCACTGTCGGCCTGATAGACACCGGCGAGGATCTTGATCAGCGTCGATTTACCGGCGCCGTTCTCGCCAATCAGGCCATGAATCTCCCCCGGATTGAGGCGCAGGGTAACCGCATTAAGCGCGGTGACGCTGGCAAAACGTTTACCGATCTGCTCCATGACCAGACCAGCGGCGGGGCGTTCCCCGCCAGGATGTTGATTAATCACTGCAGCTCGCCGTATCCCAACTGTTTATACACCGCTTTCGCTTCCTGCGGACCTTTCACCGGAACCACCGGAATAAAGGTTTGCACCGGTAGTTTCTGGCCGGCAAAGTAGCGGGCCACGTTGTCAGCCGAGGTCTGGCCGATCAGATGCGGCTGCTGCGCGACGTTAGCCACGAACGGGCTGCCGGGCTCCGCCATGATCTCCAGGGTCTCCGGACCGGCGTCGATGGCCGTCACTTTCACGTCTTTATCGCGACCGGTCTCTTCCAGCGCCTGGACGATGCCGATGGCCGGTTGATCCCAGCAGGCGACATGGATGGCGTCCAGTTTGCCTTTCGGATACTGGCTGAGTAATTCGAGGGTTTTCTTGCGCGCGTCTTCCGGCGAGTTGGCGAACTGTTCCGCGAGCTCGGGCTGGATAATATGAATATCCGGATAATCCTTAAGGACATATTTCCACTGATCGTAGCGAATTCCGCAAATACGCAGCGCGCTGGAGAAGGCGTTAAATACGGCGACGTTGCCTTTGCCGCCTAATTCATCCGCCATGTAGCGGCCGATGGTTGAGCCTAAGGTGTAGTTATCGGAAGTAGTATTGTTGACCGAATATTGAGAAACATGATCTACGGTAAATACCGGGATACCGGCATCACGCAATGCTTTAAATTTTGGTTCGACGGCGCTATCGCCGAGAATACTAATTACCGCGTCCACCTTGCGTGACAGTAAAATATCGTGGTTATTGGCATGCACCTGATTATCGCGGCCGCCATCGACGCCAATGACTTTGCCCCCCAGCTTCTCCACCTCCTCTGTCGCGCCTTTAAAGGCCTCGCGATCCCAGAAATGCTGAGTGCCGACCACGGCAACGCCAATGGTTTTTCCCTGTAAGGAGAGGGCGTCTGCGGCAGCGACGCTCAGCGAGGCAAGGGAAAGCAGTCCCAGCGCGGCAGGCAATAATTTTCTTTTCTGCGACATTGTTATTATGATCCTGTGATGAAGGTGGTTGCGGACCGGTAGCATGACAAGAAGCACCTCGCCACCTCAAATACAAAATAAGTCTAAGTTATGCCAGGAATGTTATATCGCAGAAACGTCAGAGAAAAAGTTTATTTTGTCATGAGGAACCTGAAAATATTTCATGATGGCGGATAGACCTTTTTATTTTGTGGTTTTATTTTTGACTTATTCCGTGTTTATTTAGCGGATAAAGACAATTTTCTTAATATTGTGAGTGCATGGGAAATACGGCGTCTACAGAGAAAAAAAGAAGATTGCGCGGGCTAAAGCTTTTTTTAGCAGAGCAATGTCTGGCCGGGTAAGGATTATTACCCTATTTCCCCGCTTTATTGTAATGAACCTTAAGCTGAGAAGAACGCGGGCGCTATGAAGAAACAGCATAATTATACGGTGATGCACTGGGGAACCTGGCAGGTGGAGAGCCGTGAGGGCGAGATCGTGGCGGTTAAGCCGGTGCCCTGGGATAAAAATCCCTCACGCATCGGCCAGTCGCTCCCCGACGCGGTGACCAGCCAAACGCGCATTCGCCGTCCGGCGGTGCGCGCCGGCTATCTCCAGCACGGGCCGGCGTCACGAGAAGGGCGAGGTAAAGAGCCCTTTGTCGAAGTCAGCTGGGAGGTGGCCCTGGACCTGCTGGCGCGCGAGCTGCGCTCGGTCAAGGCGCGCTGCGGCAATGAGGCGATCTACGGCGGCTCCTACGGCTGGGCCAGCGCTGGACGCTTTCACCATGCGCAGAGCCAGCTGCACCGGTTTCTCAAGGGCTTTGGCGGGTACACCGCCAGCACCAATACCTATAGCAGCGCCGCGGGCGAGCGTATTCTGCCGCATATTCTCGGGCCGCTGAGCCCGCTGCACCGGCAGCATACCCATTTTTCCGAGCTGGCCCGGGAGTGTCAGCTGTTTGTCGCCATCGGCGGACTGCCGCTGCGCAATGCCCAGGTCAACGGCGGCGGCGCCAATGACCATATGCTCCAGTACTGGCTGGATAAGATGCAGGCCAACGGCACCCGGTTTATCAATATCAGTCCGGTGCGCAATGACCTCAGCGCGGTGCCCGACGCCGAGTGGCTGGCCATTCAGCCGGGTACCGATACCGCACTGCTGCTGGCCCTGAGCTATGTGCTGATCGCTGAGTCTCTCTACGACCAGGCGTTTGTTGCCAGCCATACCGTCGGGTTTGCCCCTTACTGCGCTTATCTGTTGGGCGAGCACGATGGCGTAGCGAAAACCCCGGCGTGGGCGGCGGCGATTACCGGCCTGGACGCCCAGCGCATCGCCGACCTGGCGCGGGAGATGGCCCGCCACCGGACGATGGTGAATATCTCCTGGTCTATCCAGCGCGCCCGTCAAGGGGAGCAGGCCTACTGGGCGACGGTGGCCCTGACCGCGCTGCTGGGACAGCTCGGCACCCCGGGCGGCGGCCTCGGGTTTGGCTACGCCTGCACCAACCTGGCGGGCGCGGTGCGAAAAGCGTTTTCCGGCCCGCGCTTACCCGCCGGAGAGAATGCGGTGGACAGCGTTATCCCGGTGGCGCGGCTGTCCGATATGCTGCTGCACCCGGGAGAAACCTATGAGTTCGACGGTCAGCAGCGGCGCTATCCCGATATCCGTTTAGTCTACTGGGCGGGAGGCAATGCGTTTCATCATCATCAGGACATCAACCGACTGTGCGAGGCCTGGCGCCGCCCGGAGACGGTGGTGGTGCATGAGCAGTACTGGACCGCGCAGGCCAAATTCTCCGATATCGTTCTGCCGGCCACCACCTCGCTGGAGCGAGAGGATATCGGCAGCGGCGGTCACGACGGGTTTATGATCGCCATGAGCGCGCAGATCCCGCCGGTGGGCGAGGCGCGTGACGATTACGCTATTTTCTGCGATCTGGCCGGGCGGCTGGGCTTCGGAGAAGCGTTCAGCGAAGGGCGGGACGCCGGGCAGTGGCTGCGTCATCTCTATGAGGAGTCAAGACCGCGGGCGCAGGAGGAGGGTATTGCGCTGCCCTCGTTCGATGACTTCTGGCAGCAAGGGGTGCTGGAATACAGCGCGCCGGAGCGGCCGCAAATTTTTCTCGCCGATTTTCGCGCCGATCCGCAGCGCTATCCGCTTTCCACGCCCTCCGGCAAAATTGAACTCTTTTCCGCCACCGTCGCCGGGTTTGGCTATCGCGAATGCCCTGGCCATCCGTGGTGGGATGAACAGGAGGCCGCCCGCCAGCGGCAGGGGGGGG
>NZ_GL882814.1:38801-48466 GCF_000195655.1 Klebsiella sp. MS 92-3 | reverse complement strand
CCCGCCAGCGGCAGGAGGCGGCGCGCTGGCCGCTTCATCTGCTCTCCAGCCAGCCGCGCGCCCGCCTGCACAGTCAGTACGACCACGGCAGCGTCAGCCGGGCGACGAAAGTTCAGGGACGCGAGCCGCTGTGGATGCATCCGAGCGATGCGCAGGGAAGGGATATCCGCGAAGGCAGCGTGGTGAAAGTCTATAACGACCGCGGGGCGATTCTGGCGGGGGTGCACCTGAGCGAGCAGATTTTGCCCGGCGTGGTACAGATGTCCACCGGCGCCTGGTATGACCCGCTGGATCCGAAGGAAGAACGGTCGCTCGATAAGCACGGTAATCCCAACGTATTAACCGAGGATCGCGGCAGTTCGCGCCTGGGACAGGGCTGTAGCGCCCAGAGCTGCTGGGTGGAGATCGCCCCGTGGCGAGAGGAGCTGCCGCCGATCACCGCCTTTGATCCGCCGAAGTTTATTGAAGTTTAGGCGTTGTCGCTCGCCGGCGGCGGGGCGGGTAGCCCGGAGAAGGCGCGGTATGCGCCGCCTCCGGCAAAGCCCGCGCCTGGCGGTTTTAGACTGACGACAGTTTGACGTTACGCCAGCCGCGGGTAGGCGCTGGCGATATCGTCGCCGGTAAACTGAGCGATCCAGCCTTCCGGGTTATCAAAAATGCGGATGGCGGTGAAGTTCGGTTCTGAACCCATATCAAACCAGTGCGGAGTGTGGGCGGGAACCGAAATCAGATCGTTCTTTTCGCACAGCACCTGGAACACCTCGTCGCCAATGTGCAGGCAAAACAGGCCAGCGCCCTCGACAAAAAACCGCACCTCGTCTTCGCCATGGGTGTGCTCGTTCAGGAACTTTTCCCGCAGCGCCTCTTTTTGCGGGTTATCGGCGCGCAGGCTGATGACGTCCCAGCTCTGGTAGCCCTTTTCGGCGACCAGTTTATCAATCGCATGCTGATAGGCGGCAATCACCGTTTCCGGGCTGGGATTTGCGCCGAGGTCGCGGTCGGCCTGCCAGCGCTCGAAACGGACGCCTTTGGCGTTAAGCTGCGCCTGAATCGCTTTGGCGTCGGTGCTGTGCCAGACCGGCGTTTGCGGATCGGTCACGGAAAAAAGAGTTAATGCGCTCATGCTGGGATCTGCTCCGGATGAATGTCGTCAAAACGCTGAACCTGAGGGTGATGGCTCGCCGGGTCGCGGTCGCCGCGAACCAGCTGCACAGTGCGCAAACCCGCGGCCTCGGCGGCATCAAGTTCCTGATGGATATCCGACAGAAACAGGATGGTGCCAGGGGCATGGCCCAGGTGTTCAGCAATGTTACGGTAGGACTGCACCTCACGTTTGGCGCCTACCAGGGTATCGAAATAGCCCGTGAACAGATGAGTAATATCACCTTCATCGCTGTAGCCAAATAACAATTTCTGCGCAGCCACCGAGCCTGAGGAATATACATACAGATCAATACCCTGCGCTTTCCATTGCTCCAGCGCCGGCAGTACGTCCGGGTAGAGATGGCCGGTAAAGTCGCCGTTGAGATAGCCGTCGCGCCAGATGATCCCCTGCAGCGCCTTCAGCGCCGTGGATTTACGGTCTTCATCCATAAAGGCGAAGAGGGTAGTGATAAGGTCGGCGGTGCTGGCGGCGGGGGCGTCTGTTTCGCGGCGCAGGTTGTCGAGAATGGTTTTAACCGGTTCAGCGTGCTGCTGAGCGGTCACAAAGCCGGCCAGTCGTTCGCGGGCGTAGGGGAACAGCACGTTATGCACGAAGCGGATATCGCTGGTGGTGCCTTCTATGTCGGTCACGATGGCGCGGATCATGGTTTCTCCAGAGTGGGCGTAGCGTGGAATAACATTAGCATTTAGACGTCTAAGCGTCTTGATTGCCAAATATTAACATCGTGTTATAGTGGCTTCAACAACAGCATTACAATCGGTATAAAAAGAATGAACAATAACCCCTTGATTCCAGAGAGTAAACTTCCTGCGCTCGGCACCACGATTTTTACCCAGATGAGCGCCCTGGCCCAGCAGCATCAGGCCATAAACCTGTCCCAGGGCTTTCCCGATTTTGACGGCCCGCGCTATCTTCAGGAGCGTCTGGCGTACCACGTGGCGCAGGGGGCGAATCAGTACGCCCCGATGACCGGCGTGCCGGCGCTGCGCGAGGCGATCGCCGGGAAGACGGCGGAGCTGTATGGTTACCAGCCCGACGTTAACAGCGAGATCACGGTCACCGCCGGCGCGACGGAGGCCCTGTATGCGGCGATCACCGCCCTGGTGCGCCGCGGCGACGAGGTGATCTGTTTCGATCCCAGCTATGACAGCTACGCCCCCGCGGTGGCGCTGGCCGGCGGCGAGTTACGTCGTATTGCGCTGCAGCCGCCGCATTTTCGCGTCGACTGGCGGCAATTTGCCGCCGCCCTGAGCGAGAAAACCCGGCTGGTGATCCTCAACACCCCGCACAACCCTTCGGCCACCGTCTGGCAGCGCAAGGATTTTGCCGCCCTGTGGCAGGCGATCGCCGAACGCGAGATCTATGTCCTGAGCGATGAAGTCTATGAGCATATCTGCTTTGCTGAGGGCGGCCACGCCAGCGTACTGGCGCATCCACAGCTGCGCGAGCGGGCGGTGGCGGTCTCTTCGTTTGGCAAAACCTTTCATATGACCGGCTGGAAGGTCGGCTACTGCGTGGCCCCGGCGGCCATCAGCGCCGAACTGCGCAAGGTGCACCAGTATCTGACCTTCTCGGTGAATACCCCGGCGCAGCTGGCGATCGCCGACATGCTGCGCGAAGCGCCGGAGCATTATCGTGAGCTGCCGGCGTTTTATCGGGAACGTCGCGATCTGTTTATTGAAGCGCTGCGCCCAAGCCGGCTGGAAATCCTGCCCTGTGAAGGGACCTATTTCCTGCTGGCGGACTACAGCGCCATCTCCGATCTTGACGATGTCAGCTTCTGCCGCTGGTTGACCACTGAGATCGGCGTGGCGGCGATCCCGCTCTCCGTCTTCTGCGCCGATCCGTTCCCGCACAAGCTGATCCGCTTGTGCTTCGCCAAACAGCCGGCGACTCTGCTGGCTGCGGCGGCGCGTTTGTGCCAGCTGTAGTTACTTAATCGTCCACGCCTGGGAGAACTGGCGGCCGGCGAACATCTCTGTCAGGCCGCTAATTTGCTTCAGACGCAGCACTTCATCGGCATCCATCCCCAGCTCTTTGCCGATTTTCTGCGGCGTCCAGCCGAGCCGGGTCAGCTCGCGGACGATCTCTGACATGGCGTGGATTTGGTGGCGACCGCGCGCCCGGTTATGGCGTATGGTCGCTGCCATCAGCCCGTCACGCGAGGCAGCTTCACTCGTCAGGCAGGTCACCGGCAAATAGCCTTTTAGCGTTTTTTTCAGCGCGGCTTTGCTGCAGGCCAGCTCATGGCGGTGAAAACCATCGACAATCGTATACGCCTGTGGGCGTTGCTGGATGACGACGACCGGCTGGGTAAAGCCGTCGGCCTCCAGCGACGTTTGCAGCAGACGCTTCTCCGGCGGCGCCACGTTATTCGGGTTGTAATCGTTGGGGGCGACCAGCTCCTGTTTGACCCACAGCACGCAGTCGACGGGCTGCGAGCGGAAGGGGCTGTAGTGGTGGAGCACCTGGCGAAACGCGTTGATAGCCTCAATGCGCGCCTCGTCATCCAGCTTTTGCAGGTAAGCTTCCAGCGCCTGCGTCAGTTGTTGTTGCATAATATCCCCCATTGTTGGCGATGTTTTTCCATGCGTTTACGGTAGCGCTGATAGTGGCTGCTTTTGGTTGGGCTAAACGAAAGCTGACGGCACCAGTAATCGTTATTGAGCAGTACTTTGCAGACTCGCCGCCAGGATGGGATATCTTTGGTGCCAATGTCCGCAGGTTGGGTATCCGGAATATCCTCCATACCTTTTTTCTGGTACCAGCGCAGGTAGACGGCGATTTTATTGCGGTAGTGCTCGGCGGTGGTTTCCGGCATGCTGTCGAGCAGGAACAGGGCGTAGCTTTTCCACGTCAGGTGGTCGGGCTTGTCGATTTTCCGATGACCGTAGAACTGATTATCATGCCCGGCATAGACCCCGCCGCTGTGCGCGCCGCTCACTCGCTGGCACATCGCGGCCCAGCGCTCAGGTTCCAGCACGTGATACAGCCACAGCCCCTGGCGCTGCTCGGGACCAAACGGTTCGCAAATGCGCATATAGCGCAGCGGCACCCCGGCCTGATACATCAGATCGTACAACGGGTTATAGGGCTCGCCGCTTTTGGCAAACCAGGTCCAGATATCGGCGGTTTTCCAGTCATAGAGCGGGTAGATGTACCAGGCATGGCCGCCCGGCGCTGAAGTGGTCCATGGTTTATCGTCGGCGAAGCGCTGTTTACGCTGTGAAGAAATCGTCATAAAGCGATTTAGCGATTCGTCGGCGCGAATGCCCACCAGCACGGCGGCGGGACGACGCTGCGAAAACCACTCGGCGAAGTGGCTGACGAAGGCTTCAAAGCTCATTCCGGGTTGATAAAATGAAAAATAGCCCGGGTGGGTAATGGCCCAGGGCGGCGGCTGGCGTACCCACTCGGTTCCGGGCTCCCAGCATTGCCATTGCGGCTTATACTGCGTCAGGGCATTTTGGGTGGTGAGCGGCAGGGCGACCCAGTAAAAGGTTTCGATAACATCCGCATACAGCGCACGCAGTTTTTCACAGTGGGCGATGGTGCAGGAGAACTGCGCTTCCCAGTCAATAAACAACACGCAGATTTTTTTCCCCTGTAACCGCGCCGCCTGGGCGGTTAAATGCAGCATAACGGTGGAGTCTTTTCCCCCGGAAAAAGAGACACAGATGCGCGAAAAATTATCCATGACCCACTGGATCCGCTGCTCAGTTGCCTGCAGCACCGATTCCGGTAAGGGATATTTAATAAACGACATGACCATTAATCCTTTAATAGTAGAAAATTCCCGTTAGCTCAGTATAAACGATGAGGGGTAGGAAATTAATGATCGATTATTGTTTCTGGCAGCGGGGGAACAGAAGGGCGTTATTCGCTGTGATTAAATTTGGGCCGTGATGCCTCTCGATCATTCATTAATATGGTGATTAATTCAGTTAAAAAATGATTTTGCGAAGATGCATGGTGGTAATTAATGTAGATCGTGATATCCGGAAAAAGATTATCTATGTTGATGGCGTGAAGCTGCATAGTGGGTGAGATAAAGTCATATAAATAGGAAGGCAAAAAGCCAATTAAGTCGGTTTTATTAATTATGTTAAGAATGGTCATAAAAGAGTCGCTGCGAAAGGCAATATTGCGCGGATTCAGCCAGGCGATGCTGCTTTGCTGCACGCGCTGAATAACGGGATCGTTGGTAATATAGTGAGTGAAAAACTCCTGCGCCAGTGACTCTACCGAGGTAAGCGTTTCGCGTCGCGGATGGCCCGCCCGGCAAACCGCCAGCGTCTGCACCGTCTGATAGGGCTGACAGATCGTGGTGCGGTTGGTAATGGGCATGCGGGTGAACACCAGGTCCGCCTGGCGATACGCCAGCAGCTCCTCAGCCGATTCGGTGGTGGTCAGGTTATGGTGCTCAATTTGCAAGTTCGCCTGATGACAGAGCTGGTTAATCATAACGTGGCTATTGACTGAACAGAACAGCGGGGGGCCATATATCACAATACGTTTACGCAGTTCTGAGCGATTATTAAGATTGATGGTTTTTTCCAGCTGCTCCAGATTTTGCTGTAGATGATAATGAAGATTGACGCAGGCGGTGGTGGGCGTCATTCCTTTGCCAACACGAACAAATAGCGGATCGTTTAACTGCTGGCGCAGACGCTGCAACGACTGACTCACCGCTGAGGGGGTGATAAATAACATCGCCGCCGCTTTGCTGATGCTCAAATGTTGATAGATACATTCGAAAATAACCAATAAATTCAAATCGAACTTTTTCAGATCGTAAAGATTTGCCATTAATGCAGTCCTGTTTATTACCGGTGCGGATTATAATATTCTTAATGATAATGTTTTGTGGCTTAATATTTGCGGTGTGAATTTAACTATTGGCAAATACAGTTAAGTTCTGCTTAATATATCTTATCGTCGACAGTGGCGCCAGCGGTCGCTTCCGCCAGGCGCCATTGCGGGATGGAATTACTCTTTTTCACCCATCATAATATGCAGTTTCTCTTTATCCGGTAGGCCGACCACCTGCTGCAGCATATTATCTTTATTCATATAATAAATCGCCGGCGTCACGTTGGCTCCCAGATCGTCCATCAGCTGCTGGTTGACGTTGAGCATTTTCATTTTCTCCGGCGGAATAACTTTCGGGATCGTCAGAGCCATTTTCCCATTCGATTGCTCGTAATCATGCCAGGTTTTCGCCGGATCGTTGCTGGCGAGAATCGCCGCGGCGGTGGCCGGGCTCTCCGGCTTGATCACCCCCACCAGCAGAGTGCGGATCTGCACTTTACCGGCCTCTACCCAGGGGCGGGATTGCTGCCAGAACTGTTTGCAGTAGGGACAGAAGGGATCGGCAAAGACATACAGCACGATAGGGGCGTCCTTGCGACCATCCTGCAGCCAGTGGGCGCTGGCCATCTTCTTCCACATCTCTTGTCCCGCCGGGGTATAGAGTTCTTTCTGAAACAGCTGCTCGCTGAGGTTGCTGCCGTTCTCATCATACATATAGCCGGAGATCGCGTGTTTACCATCCGGCGTTAGGTAGATGGCGACCCCCATGTCCTGGTATTTGCCCAGCCAGCCTTTCATTCCCCCCGGCGCCTCAAAGGGTTTTATAATGGTAATGCCCTGTTTTTCAATCGCTTTTACCGGAGCGGGGAGTTCCTCCGCATGGCTGCATAACGGCAAAAGGCTGAGTAACAGCAGACGCTTTAACATAAGTATTCCTTGTAAAATCAGCAGGAAAGGGCAAAACGATTGTCGAACCTATCACAGTCATAGGCAAGATCAGCAGAATGACGGATTGCCCTTTGCTGGCGTGGGTGATGTAATACTGGATGCTGTTACATTAAGGTAATGTAGAGCGCAACACATAGCCAGTCTGACTGGCGCTGAACCTACCCTCGGGTATTTCAGGTAACGGGGCCGCCTGAAAAGGTGGCCTTTTTACTTTTGTCGCGGCAAATGATGCGAAAAACAGCGATTAGCGCTGAACGCGTCGACAGGTTCACAGAGTTGTCTTGTTCCGGTTGTTAGATAACGCTTATTGATTCGATAATGTAAACGCATTGGTCGGGTCAGGAAAAATTCGTTAACTTAGACCTCAACGAAAACACGGAGGAAGTATAGATGTCCTTAATTAACACCAAAATCAAACCGTTCAAAAACCAGGCATTCAAAAATGGTGAATTCATCGAAGTCACCGAGAAAGACACCGAAGGCCGCTGGAGCGTCTTCTTCTTCTATCCGGCTGACTTCACCTTCGTCTGCCCGACCGAACTGGGCGACGTGGCTGACCATTACGAAGAACTGCAGAAGCTGGGCGTAGACGTTTACTCTGTGTCTACCGATACCCACTTCACCCACAAAGCGTGGCACACCAGCTCTGAAACCATCGCCAAAATCAAATATGCGATGATCGGCGACCCGACTGGCGCCCTGACCCGTAACTTCGACAACATGCGTGAAGATGAAGGTCTGGCTGACCGCGCTACCTTCGTCGTTGACCCGCAGGGTATCATCCAGGCGATCGAAGTTACCGCTGAAGGTATCGGCCGTGATGCGTCTGACCTGCTGCGTAAAATCAAAGCGGCGCAGTACGTTGCGTCTCACCCAGGCGAAGTCTGCCCGGCGAAATGGAAAGAAGGCGAAGCGACGCTGGCTCCTTCTTTAGATCTGGTTGGTAAGATCTAAGTCTGTTTGTGCCCGGCGGCGCTACGCTTGCACGGGCCTACAACATCGTAGGCCGGGTAAACGGCGTGCCACCCGGCAATCAATGGGCGCTTTCGCGCCCATTTTATTCCAACACCATGATGCAAGCGCATTCAGGCAGCCTGACGAGGCCGCTTGCATGATGATGTTTTAAGCCCAGGAGATAACAATGCTCGACACCAACATGAAAACCCAGCTCAAGGCCTACCTTGAGAAGCTGACCAAGCCTGTTGAGCTGATTGCCACGCTGGATGACAGCGCTAAATCGGCAGAAATCAAGGAACTGTTGGCTGAAATCGCTGAACTGTCAGACAAAGTCACCTTTAAAGAAGACAACACGCTCGCGGTACGTAAGCCCTCGTTCCTGATTACTAACCCAGGTTCCGACCAGGGCCCGCGTTTTGCAGGCTCGCCGCTGGGCCACGAGTTTACCTCGCTGGTGCTGGCGCTGCTGTGGACCGGCGGTCATCCGTCGAAAGAGGCCCAGTCGCTGCTGGAGCAGATCCGCGATATTGATGGCGATTTCGAATTCGAAACCTACTATTCGCTCTCCTGTCATAACTGCCCGGACGTGGTCCAGGCCCTGAACCTGATGGCGGTGCTCAACCCGCGCATCAAACACACGGCGATTGACGGCGGGACCTTCCAGAATGAGATCACCGAGCGTAACGTCATGGGCGTGCCAGCGGTGTTCATGAACGGTCAGGAGTTTGGTCAGGGACGGATGACGCTGACTGAAATCGTCGCCAAAGTGGATACCGGTGCGGAAAAACGCGCAGCGGAAGAGCTGAATCAGCGTGACGCTTACGATGTACTGATCGTTGGCTCCGGCCCGTCCGGCGCGGCGGCGGCGGTCTACTCTGCACGTAAAGGGATTCGTACCGGCCTGATGGGCGAACGCTTCGGCGGCCAGGTGCTGGATACCGTGGATATCGAAAACTATATTTCGGTGCCGAAAACCGAAGGCCAGAAGCTGGCAGGCGCGCTGAAAGCGCACGTCAATGACTATAACGTCGACGTGATCGACTCCCAGAGCGCGACCAAACTGACGCCGGCGGCGACAGAGGGCGGCCTGCATCAGATCGAAACCGCCTCCGGCGCGGTGCTCAAGGCGCGTAGCGTCATCATCGCCACCGGGGCGAAATGGCGCAATATGAACGTGCCGGGCGAAGATCAGTATCGCACCAAGGGCGTGACCTACTGCCCTCACTGCGATGGTCCGCTGTTTAAGGGCAAACGCGTAGCGGTAATCGGCGGCGGGAACTCCGGCGTGGAAGCCGCCATTGACCTGGCGGGCGTCGTAGAGCATGTGACCCTGCTGGAGTTTGCCCCAGAGATGAAAGCCGACCAGGTGTTGCAGGATAAAGTCCGCAGCCTGAAGAATGTCGACATCATTCTTAATGCGCAGACCACGGAAGTGAAAGGCGATGGCAGCAAAGTCACCGGCCTGCAGTATCGTGACCGGGTGAGCGGCGATGAGCATCATATCGCGCTGGCGGGGATCTTCGTCCAGATTGGCCTGCTGCCTAACACCACCTGGCTGGAAGGCGCCGTTGAGCGCAACCGCATGGGCGAGATCATCATCGATGCGAAGTGCGAAACCAACGTCAAAGGCGTGTTCGCCGCGGGCGATTGCACCACCGTGCCGTACAAACAGATTATTATCGCGGCAGGGGAAGGGGCAAAAGCGTCGCTGAGCGCTTTCGACTACCTGATCCGCACGAAAACCGCATAACAAGTCAGACAATAGACCTGCATAACAAAGAGG
>NZ_GL882814.1:26954-38659 GCF_000195655.1 Klebsiella sp. MS 92-3 | reverse complement strand
CCCTTCTTTTTTTATACTCTTTTCGTCATTCTTACCTGACGACCATTACCGGGATATGGGCATGGCGGATCACGCTTGAGGCATTGGAGCCGAGCAGGTGGGTACTGATGGAGGGATTGCGTGAGCCAATAACTACCACGTCGGCGTTAATTTCGCTGGCCAGCTCGTTGACCATATCGCGCACGCTGCCAAAACGGACATGTAGCTTGATACGAGACGGGTCAATGCTGAAGTGGCTGACCATCGTCTGCAGGCGAGTCTCCGCCTCATGCTGCAGATGTTCCTCAAACCGCCGCAGGTCGGCGGTAAAACGGCTCATGGTAAAGCTCGCGGAACCCGGTAAGACGTGGAGCAGATGGATCACCCCGTCCTGCTGGGCCAGAAACTCCGCGTGCCGGACGGCTTTATCGCTCAGCGCCATCTCAAAGACATCAACCGGCATAATGATAGTCTTATACATATGCAATCCTCCTTGTTCGTTTGCGTCTATATCAACATATTATATGCGGATATTGTGTCATTCAGGTCGCAAAACTGTCAGCCAGGCAGGCGCAAAGCGTAAAAAAGGGTAAGCGGCGGGAAAACAGCAGAAAGAGGATGTGCGGACATCCTCTGAATAAAGCGCGAAACGCCTCAGGCAGCGGGATTAGCGGTGGAATTCGCCAGCGGCTTCCGGCTGGTACAATAGCTCCAGCACTTCCAGGTGCGTCGATGCGCCGCCCGGCAGCTCCCAGTGAATGGTGCTGCCGACTTTCAGGCCCAGCAGCGCGGCGCCCACCGGCGCGAGGACGGAGAGCTGGCTGGCGCTGTCGGTCACCTGTGACGGAAACACCAGCGTCCGCACGCGCTCTTCGCCGCTGGTTAAATCACGGAATTTTACCCTGCTATTCATGGTGACGACATCATGCGGCATCGCTTCCGGGGCCAGCATTTGCGCGCGGTCGAGTTCCTCATTCAGGGCATCGGCAACCGGTGAGTTGGCGAAAGCCGGCTGCTCCAGCAGCCTGTCGATACGTTCGGCATCCAGTTCATTAATGATGATTGCGGGTCTGGTCATTGCATACTCCATGTTATCCAGGAACCTGTCCGTAAAAGAAAACCCTCGCCGAAAGGGGCCAGGGTTAAGGTCCTACCATCATACTGAGAGTTGCCGGCAGTTTGAAGTGATGAAACGCACATTCAGCGTGCAACACCATCCGGCGGACGGTGTTTTCCAATCAGCATCCCGCTTTGCGCTAGTGACCAACCTTATCGAGGATAAACTGTGCGCCGCAGTTACCCGGGTGAGGCTGGGGCAGAAAAGCGGAAGTGGCCAGCGGGGCGTTGATGGTCGCGGCGTTGAGCGAGATTTGCATCTCCGTCAGATAGGCCGGATTACCGTTGCAGGTTAGCTTAAACGCCTTCACGCTCTGCGGACCCCAGGCGCGGGCCACGGCGGCGTCGAAGTCGGCGCGGCTGACCGTTTGGCCATAGTGCTTCGCGAGAAAATCCCCCACCGGGCTGCGCTTAATTTCACCGTTTAGTCGCACCATGGCGCCAAAGTAGCTGTCGGGATCGAAGCCGAAGCAGACGCCATGTTTGGCATATTCGTAGCGTTCCAGACAGGAGGTGCCGCCCGATCCCGGCATCACATTATTAAGTTTATTGGCCATCTCCAGCGACAGTCCGGTCTCCGCCGCCTGGCATTTGCGGTTCGCTTTTACCTCCGGCATGTTGGGCACCGGACGCGTGGCGCAGCCGTAGCGCATCCAGCGACGTTCATCCACTCCGCGCGCGGCAATGGACTTTGGCAGCCCGGGCCACAGGCCATGCACGGTCAGAAAGTCGGCTTTATTCGCGGTGTCCTGCTGCAGGCGACACTCTTCCGGTTCGTTGCGATTGCGGTCATACATGCTCTGACAGAATCCGGTTTGCCAGGAGAGGGCAAGGACGTAGCGGTCAAAATCAGCGTATCGCGTCGCGGTGAGCGGTTCAGCACCGGCCTGAGTGGCGGTAAGCACAAGGGCAATCGCGGCGAAATCCTTCCTGAACATTTTTATTCCTGATTATGGATGGCAAAAGATAACGGGGAGTTATTAAAGCATAAAAAAGGCGCCCGCTGGCGCCTTTTCGCGTGGTTAGACCATTAGTGGAGCGCGCTGCCGGGCACCAGGATTTCAGTAGCAACGATCACCACCAGCAGGCCAACGAGCACCGGCACTGAGGTGCGCTTGACCACTTCGAATGGGGAAATCTTCGCCATCCCGGCAACGGCGACCACCACCCCGGAGACGGGCGATATTGTGCGGCCGAGGTTAGAAGCCTGCAGCATCGGAATCGACAGGTAGGCCGGATTGATGCCGGAGGAGTGCGCCAGCTTGGGGATCATCTCAACGAAGGCGTAGAACGGGGCATTACCGGAACCGGTGGTCATCGCCGCCAGCATGGTCAGGATCACCAGCACCAGCATCAGAATAATACTGGCCGAGCCGAAGGAGGTGGCGATTGAGATCAGACCGTTGATAAAGCCGATAGTGCTTAACCCCTGGGCAAAGACGCCGGCGGCAACCAACAGCATCACTACGCCGGCGAAGGCGTCGGCCATTCCACGGTAGGCGACTTCCAGCCCGCTAAAGACGTTTTTGGTGTTGAAACCGCGCAGGAACTCGAGGATCGCCGCCAGCAGCATGCAGCCAACGAGGATGGTGATAATGTGCAGCTCCGGCCCCCATTTACCGTCAAAGATCAGCACGCCGATGATCGGGGTAAACGGCAGAATGGCATACAGCGCCGGGGCGGTGGTGGTGATGTCGTTGACATCGAGCATCTCGTGAGAAATGTGCTCTTTTTTATCCAGATAGCGCTGCCAGAAAAAGTGGGCGATCGCCATGCAGATAATAGCCGCGATGGAGATCGGCAGCGTGGTTTTAAAAGCAAAGTCGATCAGCGGCATTTCAGCGGCTTTGGCCGCCAGGACGACGTCACCCGAGGTTGGCGAGAGGATAATCGCCGCCGGTGAGGCGCAGATGGCGGCGGCGGCCCCGCGGCTGATACCGACATTCACCATTACCGGGAACAGCGTCGCCATCAGCAGTACGCCAAGGCCGGTCGCGGAGGAGACGGCCAGCGACATCAGGCAGGCGACAAAATAGGCGGCAATCATCAGCAGATAGGGCGAATTAATATAGCGCAACGGCTTCGACGCTAATTTGACCACCATATCATTAGCGCCAATATGGGTCATATAGGTGGCGAAGCCGCACAGCATCATGATCATCATACCCAAATCGCCGCCGCGGCTCATGAGTAGAATCTTAATGTATTCAATAATATCGGTAGCGGAATAGCCGGTGCTCGCGGTATTACCCGGTAACACTTTATGTCCCAGCAGGGCGCTGACGATCAGTAAGATTAAGCCTCCGACGAACAGCACCCCGGTGGCCGAGTAGCCTTTAATGATATAGCGGGCTACGCCCACAATGACCACGATCCCTATCAGGATCTCAATAAACGTCAGCATTTATTACCCCTAAACCCAAAGAATATGTAGCTAAAAAGCACCACACCAAATTTTAATGTGCGAATGTGCCGAAAAAACGGACAAAACTCGCTGATGCAAATCAATAAAGCGATAAGAACTACACGTCCCCCATCACGCCTGGATATAATCACCAGATGGATAGTTAAGCCGTTCTGATGGACAGCGGGCGAAAATCAGGAGTTTGCCTTATTTCGTTCAACCTGCATTGAGATTATCTTTGCTATTTTAGGTGGCTTTTAAATCAAAGTGGTAATAGAAAAGTGTTGATGTTACGTCGTTTTTCATTGTTTTCTCTTGGTTTTTTAGGATGGTTATTGGTGTCCGGAAACGCCAGCGCGTCGTTTTCATCGACCCTTAGCGAAGGTTACCATACCTTAAGTAATAACGTAGCGCAGACCTGGAATGAGCCGGAGCACTATGATTTGTACGTTCCAGCCATCACCTGGCATGCGCGCTTTGCCTATGACAAGGAAAAAACCGATAAGTATAACGAACGTCCGTGGGGGGCAGGTTTCGGCGTCTCGCGCTGGGATGAGAAAGGGAACTGGCATGGCCTGTACCTGATGGCGTTTAAAGACTCTTTTAATAAGTGGGAGCCCATCGGCGGCTACGGGTGGGAGAAAACCTGGCGCCCGCTGACGGACCAGAATTTCCACCTCGGCCTTGGCTATACCCTCGGCGTCACGGCGCGCGATAACTGGAACTACATCCCGATCCCGGTGATCTTGCCATTGGCGTCAATAGGTTACGGTCCGGCAACTTTCCAGATGACCTATATTCCCGGCACCTACAATAACGGTAACGTTTACTTCGCCTGGGCGCGCATCCAGTTTTAATTCGCTAAGTCTTAGCAATAAATGAGATAAGCGGAAGGTCTTGTGCAAAAACAAGGACTAAAGCGTTACCCACTAAAAAAGATAGCGACTTTTATCACTTTTTAGCAAAGTTGCACTGGACAAAAGGTACCACAATTGGTGTACTGATACCCGACACAGCATTAGTGTCGATTTTTCATATAAAGGTAATTTTGATGTCTAAGATTAAAGGTAACGTTAAGTGGTTTAATGAGTCCAAAGGATTCGGTTTCATTACTCCGGAAGATGGCAGCAAAGATGTATTCGTACACTTCTCTGCAATCCAGTCCAACGGTTTCAAAACTCTGGCTGAAGGTCAGCGCGTAGAGTTCGAAATCACTAACGGTGCCAAAGGCCCTTCTGCTGCAAACGTCATCGCTCTGTAAGCAACGCGTCAGTAGAATATAAAAACCCGCTAATAAGCGGGTTTTTTTTTGCCTGTCTCCTTCGCTTTTAGCGGCTGGCCGCCTGCGAGAAAAGCCAGAAGGCGACCGCCGTCATTGCAAACGAACCCAGCAAATTCACCGCGACGTTGAGCAGCGCCCAGCTTACCCGGCCCTGCTGCAGGAGAAACACCACTTCTGCAGAAAAGGTGGAGAACGTGGTCAGGCCGCCGCAGAAACCGGTGGTAATCAGCAGTTTCCACATCGGGTCAATACCGGTCAGACGATTAAACCACGCCAGCCCGGCGCCAATCACAAAGGCGCCTAACAGGTTGGCCGTTAGAGTCCCAATCGGGATAGCATGGTGCACAGGATTGAGCTTCATGCCGAGCCACCAGCGCAATACGCTGCCGGTGCCGCCGCCAATAAAAACGGCGCAAAGAAGTTGAAACACGGTCGTTTCCTGCTATTTGATGTAAGAGAGTGTCAAGTGTAGCGCGCATCGGGCGCGATTGGCTATCCATAACCTGACGGGAGAAGAACATGCGGGTAGCGGCAGGACAATTTGCCGTCACGCCAATATGGCGGACGAATGCGCAAACCTGTGTGGCGATGATGCAGCAGGCGGAGCGAGAAGGGGCGGCGCTGCTGGTGCTGCCGGAGGCGTTGCTGGCGCGGGATGACAACAACCCGGATCTGTCAGTTAAATCGGCCCAGCCGCTGGATGGCGCATTTTTGCAGCCGCTGTTGGCCGAGAGCAGGCGTAACAGCCTGACCACGGTCCTGACGCTCCATGTGCCGTCAGGGGAGGGGAGAGCGACCAACACGTTGGTGGTATTGCGGGAAGGCGCAGTGATTGCCCATTATCATAAACTTCATCTATATGACGCCTTCGCGATGCAGGAGTCCCGGCGGGTGGATCCCGGTCAGCAGATCCCGCCGGTGATTGAGGTGGCGGGATTACGCGTTGGCCTGATGACCTGCTACGATCTTCGCTTTCCGGAACTGGCGCTTTCGTTGGCCCTGAATGGGGCACAGCTGCTGGTGCTGCCCGCTGCATGGGTGAAAGGGCCGCAGAAAGAGCATCACTGGGCGACGCTGCTGGCGGCACGCGCTCTCGATACTACCTGCTATATCGTGGCGGCAGGCGAATGCGGAACGCGCAATATCGGGCTGAGCCGCATCGTCGATCCGCTGGGGACCACTCTGGCGGGGGCCGGGAGCGAGCCGCAGCTGATCTTTGCCGATCTCTCAGCGGATGACCTTGCGCGCGTTCGCGAGCGTTTGCCAGTGCTGCGGAACCGACGATTTGCGCCACCGCAATTATTATGACGTTTTTTTAAACAAGGCTTGATTCACCTTGTTACAGATTGCTATTGTGTCCGCGCGTCAAATACCCGTATTGTTTATCCCAATAATTCGCTGTGCACGTCAGGATGGACATCTCAGCGCTCACTCCCGGAGGGGAGGCTATGGGCCGAAACACGCAGCCCACGCACAGGTGGATTACAATAGGACGGATAAATGCGTGTATGATGGCGTATTCGCAGCTTGTATAGAGAAGAAGGTTAGCTATGGGTGAGATTAGTATTACCAAACTGCTGGTAGTCGCAGCACTGATTATCTTAGTGTTTGGTACCAAGAAATTACGTACGCTGGGCGGCGACCTGGGGTCGGCTATCAAGGGCTTTAAAAAAGCCATGAACGAAGATGACGATAGCGCGAAGAAAACCACCGCAGAAGAAGAAGCGCCGGCGCAGAAGCTCTCTCATAAAGAGTAATTCTCCGGCTGCGTCTCCTGACGGGATGCTGGCGGTACGGCGAAGAGGCCGCGACGTTTATCGTTGCGGCCTTTGTCGTTTTTGTCGACGCCGCGGAGAAAAGATGCAACTAACTGTTACGGACAGGCGAAACGGATGAAGCGGAGAGAGCCGCTGCGCCGAACAGGCGCGCAGCGGCGGAAGCGGTGGGTTATTTAACTTCCATCCCTTTAGCCTGCAGGTCGGCATGATAGGAAGAGCGGACGAAGGGACCGCAGGCGGCGTGGGTGAAGCCCATCGCCATCGCTTCCGCTTTCATCTCTTCAAACTCTTCCGGGCTGACGTAGCGCTGCACCGGCAGGTGGTGACGGCTCGGCTGCAGATACTGGCCTAACGTCAGCATGGTGACGCCATGGCGACGCAGGTCGCGCATCACTTCGATGATCTCGTCGTTGGTTTCGCCCAGACCTACCATCAGGCCGGATTTCGTCGGGATCTCCGGGTGCGCTTCTTTAAAACGCTCCAGCAGCTTCAGCGACCAGTTGTAATCCGCGCCCGGACGTACCTGACGATAAAGACGGGGCACGTTTTCGAGGTTATGGTTGAAGACATCCGGCGGGGTCACCGTCAGAATATCAAGTGCGCGATCCATGCGGCCGCGGAAATCCGGAACCAGCGTTTCGATCTTAATCGACGGGTTTTTCTCGCGAATGGCGCTGATGCAGTCGGCAAAATGCTGTGCGCCGCCATCACGCAGGTCGTCACGGTCTACCGAGGTGACTACGACATAGCGCAGACCCATATCGGCGATAGTTTGCGCCAGCTTTTGTGGCTCGTTTGCATCTGGCGCGACCGGGCGTCCATGCGCGACGTCGCAGAACGGGCAACGGCGGGTACAGATCGCGCCGAGGATCATAAAGGTCGCGGTACCGTGGTTGAAGCATTCTGCAAGGTTCGGGCAGGAGGCCTCTTCGCACACAGAGTGCAGGCCGTTCTTACGCATCGCTGCTTTGATTCCCTGGATACGGGACGAGTCTGCCGGAAGTTTGATTTTCATCCATTCCGGTTTTCTGAGCAGAGCTTCACGCTCAGTTGCCACGTTTTTCACCGGGATAAGGGCCATTTTATCGGCGTCGCGGTACTTAACACCGCGTTCCATCACAATGGGTTTACTCATAGCGTGCGTGTTCCAGTTGCGAGTCACGAAGGAAAGCGAATTAATTCAATGAAATGTTGCAATTATCAACTATTTTTGAATCAAGAGCAGGCAGTATACCATTGAAAAGGGGCAGAAAGCAGCCTGCCTGCCCGGCAAATTGTAAAATAGTTGTTGTTTTATCCTTTTCCCTTCCGTGCGCTACGCCTTAAACGAGCGGATCACCGTCTCGATGATCTCTTTCAGCAATGGCTCTTTCCCGCTCAGCTTATTAAAGTGCAGCGCAACGTCAATCTGCTCTTCACCGAGGGAAGGGAAATCCAGGGTCTGCAGCGGCCAGAGACGGGACACCATGGCGAACAGGCGTTCGGTGGTCAGACCCAGCATATCGCTCCCGGCGATCATCGCCGCCTGGGTCATCAGGTTAAAGGTGCTAAAGCCGCAGCGGCGCTCGCCCATCTCTTCCTGTAGTCGGCGATGGAGGGTGGGGTAGCGCTGGCCTTCCGGCAGCAGCAGCGCAAATTCGTACTCCGCGAGGGTCGTTTCATCCTGCGGACCGTCCAGCGCGGGATGTCCTGCGCGGCAGTACATCTGTACCCGATCCTGATACAGCACATGATGGCTTATCGCCTGGCCGCTGTGCAGGTGGGTATCAATGAGCAGATCCACCTGGCGCTGGTCAAGCTGCCTCGCGGCGTCGACGATGGCGATATTGTGCAACAGGATCTGCGGAAAGGTCGGCTTCAGCGCGCTGGCCAGGCCAGGCATCAGCAGCGCTCCCATCGCTGGCGTAGTGGCGATAGTGATCACCCGCTGCTGGTGCGGGCTACCGGTGATATCCAGCGCGCTGAGGAAAGCTTCCATGCCGCGGCTGATGTATTGATGAAGATGGGTGGCATAGGCGGTGGGGGTGACGCCCTGTCCTTTGCGGATAAATAGCGGATCGGGGAACAGCGCCCGCAGTTTGTTAATTGACTGGCTAATCGCCGAGGGTGTGATATTGAGTATCTTCGCGGCGTTGACGATACCTTTATGTACGTATACCGCTTCAAAGATCGTCAACAGATTGAGGTCAATATTACGCAGGATGCGAAACATTTGACGATCGTAACGTTCATCCTGTCTGTCAGGAGATTCTGACGGAGGCGTATTCTCTGGCACGCGATGAGTCCGGTTGGGAATGATAGGCCAAGTATAGCGGCCCACCGCGTTGCCGTGCGTGACAATTGATTGCAAAAATAACGTGTTACTCGTTTAGCGCCCCGCTGACAGCGGGACGTTGGCCTGCCGCTTAATCCCGGGGAAGATATTCGTGCGGTGGATGATTTAGCAGCGCCAGCAGATTGGCGACCAGCCGCGGAGCGACCGTCTCCGGGGAGGCTGCAGGCTGCCACTGGCGCATTTGCGTCATCTCCATACCGGCATAGCCGCAGGGGTTGATACGCAGAAACGGTGTGAGATCCATGGCGATATTAAGCGCCAGACCGTGGAAAGAACAACCTTTACGGATCCGCAATCCCAGAGAGCAGATTTTGCGTTCGCCGACATAGACGCCAGGGGCGTCGGCGCGGGGGTGCGACTCGATACTATATTCAGCCAGGGTATTGACGACCGTTTGCTCCAGCAGCGTCACCAGCTCCCGCACGCCCAGCTTACGGCGCTTGAGGTCCAACAGGACGTACATCACCTGCTGTCCCGGACCGTGATAGGTGACCTGGCCGCCGCGATCGCTCTGGATCACCGGAATATCGCCGGGCACCAGCACGTGTTCCGCTTTACCGGCCTGACCCTGGGTGAATACGGGGTGATGTTCCACCAGCCAGATCTCGTCGAGGGTATCTTCATCACGGGCGTCGGTAAATTCATGCATCGCCTGCGAGACGGGTTCGTAAGGTTGCAGGCCAAGCTGCCGGATAAGAATTTTATTGTGCTGCAAAACAACATCTCCGCCGGGAAGAGAGAATTCAGGTTGGGGAGTATATCACAGCCGTGCAGAAGGGAATGAGAAGCCCCGGCACGGCGGCCGGGTCAGGGAAAAGGTTACAGCACCATCCGAACGATATCGATATTGCCTAACTCTTCGTACAGCGTTTCCACTTGTTCAATGTGGGTGGCGTTGATGGTGATGGAGACCGAGTGGTAGTTACCTTTGCTGCTCGGTTTTACTGACGGCGAGTAATCACCAGGCGCATGGCGCTGTACCACTTCCACCACCTGATCAACCAGCTCCGGCAACGCCTGCCCCATTACTTTGTAAGTAAATGGCGTAGGGAATTCAAGCAGTTCGTTAAGTTTGGTTTTCATGTCAGCTCCGGTGTTACGACAAAATAATAACTCCCACCAAGGGCGGGAGTTATCAGGTTACTTGGATGAATAGTATATGGGGATGGAAATCACACTTTCAAGTGTTCGATTTTTAACCAAACCAGTGGTGGAACATTAATTTAATGTAATCAATAATTTTGCCGAAGAAATTACCTTCCGGAATTTCCTGCAGGACCACCAGCGGACGCTGGTCGATGGTTTTACCATCCAACTGGAAGTTAATGGTGCCGACAACCTGGTTTTTCTGCAGTGGGGCGTGCAGCTCAGTGTTATTCAGCACGTAGCTGGCTTTCAGATCTTTCATTCGGCCGCGCGGAATGGTCAGGTAGACGTCTTTATCCACCCCCAGCGAAGCGCGATCGCTGTCGCCGAACCAGGCCGGTTCAGAGGCAAACTCTTTGCCAGCTTTAATCGGGTTGACGGTTTCGAAGAAGCGGAAGCCCCAGGTAAGCAGTTTTTTGCTTTCCGACTCACGGCCTTTGAACGTCCGGCCGCCCATTACCGCGGAGATCAGGCGCATCTGGCCTTCGGTGGCGGAAGCGACGAGGTTGTAACCCGCTTTGTCGGTATGGCCGGTTTTGATGCCGTCGACGTTCAGGCTGTTATCCCACAGCAGGCCGTTACGATTCAGCTGGCGGATGCCGTTGAAAGTGAACTCTTTCTCACGATAGATGGAGTACTCGTTCGGTACGTCGCGGATCAGCGCCTGGCCAATCAGCGCCATGTCGCGCGCGGAGCTGTACTGTCCGTCAGCATCAAGACCGTGAACGGTCTGGAAATGGGTGTTTTTCAGGCCCAGAGCGTTGACGTAGTTGTTCATCAGGCTGACGAAGGCGTCCTGGCTGCCGGCGACGTAGTCGGCCATCGCCACGCAGGCATCGTTACCGGACTGCAGGTTAATACCACGGATCAGCTGAGAAACCGGCACCTGCATGCCCGGCTTGAGGAACATCAGAGAAGAGCCTTTGAAAACCGGGTTGCCGGTGGCCCAGGCATCGTTGCCGACGGTGACCAGATCGGACTCTTTGAATTTGCCCGCTTTCATCGCCTGACCGATAACATAGCTGGTCATCATTTTGGTCAGACTGGCCGGGTCGCGGCGGGAGTCGGCATTGTTTTCAGCCAGTACCTTGCCAGAGTTGTAATCGATAAGGATCCAGGATTCGGCGTCAATCTGCGGGGCGCCTGGGATCATCGTTTTGATATTCAGGTCATCGGCGCGGGCAGCGGAGGAGAGCGCTGCAACGGAGAGCGCCGTAATGAGTAAACGAGCGGTGAAAGAGGTCTTCATGGTCAGAACAACGGCATCCGTGATGGAGTTAAAAAAGTGCCTTACTATAGCAAATGCTCTGCGGGCCAGCATCCGACATTGCGCATGAGTTTGTTAATGACTTTTACATGCGCGAGGTGAACGGGCGGCCCGCGGCGTTTAGTTGGCGCGAGTAATAAAGGACTGCAGCTGCGCTTCGCTTTGCAGGCGCTGCTGCACGGCGCTGGCCTGTGCTTTATCAGCAAAGGGACCCAGCTGAATACGCCAGACCGCGCCGTTTTGCATGACCCGGCCTGGCACAGAAAACTGCTGGCTCAGGCGCTGCTGATACTGCTGCGCCCGCGTCTGGTCGCTTACTGCGCCCACCTGGACAACAAAATTACCGCTGGCGCTGGAGGTCGCCGAGGACGAGGCCGCCACGGCGCCAGCGGCCGCGG
>NZ_GL882814.1:26832-26944 GCF_000195655.1 Klebsiella sp. MS 92-3 | reverse complement strand
GGGGGGGGGGGGGGGGGGGGGCGGCGGCGGGCGCCACATTACCCTGAATGGAGCCAGGCGCGGTCACTGGCGCTGTTGGCGTGGCGCCGGCGGCAGGAGCCGTCGCGGCGGG
>NZ_GL882814.1:26497-26737 GCF_000195655.1 Klebsiella sp. MS 92-3 | reverse complement strand
GGCGGGGGTGGGGGGGGGGGGGGGGGGGGGAGCCGTCGCGGCGGCTGCCGCTGGTTCGCTACTCTCCAGCACGCCGTTGTTCAGGGGCGTCGGCGCGCCGAGGAAACCGCCGCTGTTCACCGGCGCGCCCACGCTGTCTGCCGGCGTCAGCGTGCTGTTGCTGATCGGGCGAACGTCAGTGGGCGCGGGCTGGCTCATGCCAGCGGGGCGCCCCCCCTCCCCCCCCCGGGGGGGGGGGGG
>NZ_GL882814.1:19414-26421 GCF_000195655.1 Klebsiella sp. MS 92-3 | reverse complement strand
GCGGCGTCCCCTCCGTCCAGATTCGGACGGGCGGGCAGGGCGTAAGTCTGTTTGGCGACGGTGGTACAGGCCATCCCCGGGCCGGAAAGCGAACCGTCAGGCGCGACGATGATGGGGTCGATGCGCACTTTGGTGTTGTTGGAGGTGTTCAGGCGGTCAGCGGATGCGCGGGAAAGCGAGATGACCCGATCGTTGCCATAGGGACCGCGATCGTTAATCCGCACGACGATCATCCGTCCGTTGGCAAGGTTAGTGATCCGCGCGTAGCTCGGGATCGGCAGCGTCGGGTGCGCTGCGGTCAACTGAGTCGGATCGAAGGCTTCGCCGCTGGCGGTCAGGTTGCTGTTGGGTTCAGCGTCATAGATCGCCGCGAAACCGGCCTGAGTAAAGTTGGCCGGATCCTGAACGATTTTGTAGCTTTTACCGTCGCGCTCATAATCCTGATTCGCCGTGGCGTTCGGCGTTTCATATTGCGGATCGGCGCCGCTGATCTCAACCGTCGGGCCATTACAGACGGCCGGCTGTGGAGTACTGACCGTTTTTTGTTGCACGTCATCACTCGAACATGCCGCCAGCAGCCCCGCTGCTATGCAGATCCCCAGCCATTGCTTACGCATTGCTAACCCCTTTAAACGCTTTTCGACAACATTTTTCTGTGGGTATGGATCGACATTACGATACCAAACCCGGCCATCAGTACGATCAGGGCGGAGCCCCCGTAGCTCACCAGCGGCAACGGTACGCCCACCACCGGTAAAATACCACTCACCATACCAATATTTACGAAGACATAAACGAATAAAATCAACATTAAACCACCGGCCATGACCCGGCCAAAGGTGGTTTGCGCCTGGGCGGCGATCCACAGTCCGCGCATAATCAGCAGAATATAAAGCGCTAGCAGGATCAGTACGCCAATCAGGCCCAACTCTTCGGCGAGGACGGCGAAGATAAAGTCGGTGTGGCGTTCCGGCAGAAACTCCAGCTGCGACTGGGTGCCGTGCAGCCAGCCTTTGCCGCGCAGACCGCCGGAGCCAATGGCAATTTTAGACTGAATAATGTGATAGCCGGCGCCCAGCGGGTCGGTTTCCGGATCGAGGAGCATCATCACGCGCTGACGCTGATAGTCGTGCATCAGGAAGAACCACAGGATCGGAATAAAGGCGGCGACCAGCACCACGGCGATACCAATCAGGCGCCAGCTGAGGCCGGATAGGAACAGCACAAACAGCCCGGATAGGGCGATCAGGATCGAGGTCCCGAGGTCAGGCTGCGCCGCCACCAGCAGCGTCGGCAGGAAGATTAGCACCAGGGCAATGCCGGTGTTCTTCAGCGACGGTGGACAGACATCGCGGTTAATAAACCGCGCCACCATCAGCGGCACGGCTATTTTGGCGATCTCCGACGGCTGAAAGCGCACAATACCGAGATCCAGCCAGCGCTGCGCCCCTTTGGAGATGGCGCCGAAGGCGTCAACGGCTACCAGCAGGATGATACAGAAAATATAGAGGTAGGGCGCCCAGCCTTCATAGACCCGCGGCGGGATCTGCGCCATGACGATCATGATCACCACGCCCATGGCGATCTGGCCGATTTTACGCTCCATCATGCCGACGTCCTGACCGCTGGCGCTCCAGATAACCAGCGCGCTGTAGGTCAGCAGCGCCAACAGGATAAGCAGCATGGTGGGGTCAAGATGGATTTTATCCCATAGCGATTTTTTGTTCGGATTATCCGTCATTATTGATCCTCCCCTGCGGTTACCGCCGGGTTTTCGCTTGGCAGCGTAGTGTTGTTATCGCCCAGCATGATGTGATCGAGGATCTGGCGCATAATGGTACCGACCGCCGGGCCGGCGCCGCCGTTTTCCAGAATCATCGCCACGGCAACCTGCGGGTTGTTATAAGGCGCAAACGCCGTCATCAGTTTATGGTCGCGCAAGCGCTCGGAGATCCGGTGCGCGTTATAGGTTTCGTTGGCCTTCAGGCCGAACACCTGAGCGGTACCTGACTTGGCCGCGATTTTATACGGCGCGCTGGCGAAGTATTTGTGCGCGGTGCCGTTGCCGCGGTTGGCCACGCCGTACATGCCGTCTTTGGCGATTTCCCAATAGCCGGAATGGATATCGCCTACCGGCGGCTCATGGGGCTGGACCCAGGGTACGGGCTTGCCGTCTTCCACGGTGCTCTGCAGCAGATGCGGCACCTTCACCACGCCGTCATTAATCAGGATCATCAGCGCTTTGTTCATCTGGATCGGCGTGGCGGTCCAGTAACCCTGGCCGATGCCCACCGGAATGGTGTCCCCCTGGTACCAGGGTTTCTTAAAGCGCTTGAGCTTCCATTCGCGGGTCGGCATGTTGCCAGAGCGCTCCTCGGAGAGGTCGATACCGGTGTAGTGGCCGTAGCCAAACTTGCTCATCCACTCTGAGAGACGGTCGATGCCCATGTCATAGGCGACCTGGTAGAAATAGGTATCTGCAGACTCCTCGAGCGCTTTGGTGACGTTCAGATGGCCGTGGCCCCACTTTTTCCAGTCACGATAGCGTTTCTCTGAGCCAGGCAACTGCCACCAGCCGGGGTCGAAGAGGCTGGTGTTGCGGGTGATCACCCCGGCGCTCAGCGCCGAGACGGCGACGTACGGTTTGACCGTCGACGCCGGCGGATAGACCCCCTGCGTTGCTCGGTTGACCAGCGGTGTGTTCGGGTCGTTGAGCAGCGCGGAGTAATCTTTGCTGGAGATGCCGTCGACGAACAGGTTCGGGTCATAGCTCGGGGTTGAAACCAGCGCCAGAATAGCGCCGGTACGCGGGTCGGTCACCACCACGGCGGCGCGGCTGCCGGCCAGCAGCGTTTCAATATACTGCTGCAGCTTGAGGTCGAGGGTGAGGTAGATGTCGCGTCCGGCCTGCGGAGGCACCTCTTTCAGCTGACGAATGACGCGGCCGCGGTTGTTCACTTCAACCTCTTCGTAGCCGGTCTGACCGTGCAGAACGTCCTCGTAATAACGCTCTATACCCAGCTTCCCAATGTCGTGCGTCGAGGCGTAGTTGGCCAGCTTGCCCTCTTTATCCAGGCGGTCGACGTCTTTATCGTTAATTTTTGAGACATAGCCAATGACGTGAGTCAGCGCCGAATTATAGGGGTAATAACGACGCTTGTAGCCTTTGACTTCCACGCCGGGAAAGCGGTACTGGTTGACGGCAAAGCGGGCCACCTGCACTTCGCTGAGGTTGACCTTTACCGGAATCGAGGTAAAACGATGGGAGCGGGCGCGCTCCTTTTTGAAACCGGCGATGTCATCGTCGGTTAAATCGACGACGTCGCGTAGCGCATCCAGCGTCTGCTGTACGTTATCGACTTTCTCCGGCATCATCTCCAGCTGGTAAATGGTGCGGTTAAGCGCCAGCGGGGTGCCGTTGCGATCGTAAATAATGCCGCGGCTCGGCGGGATCGGCACCAGCTTGATGCGGTTTTCGTTCGAGCGCGTCTGATAGTCGTCGAAGCGAACGATTTGCACATTGTACAGGTTGGCGATCAGAACGCCGGTAAGCAGCAAAATCCCCAAAAAAGCGACCAGCGCCCGGCGCACGAACAGCGAGGATTCAGCCGTATAGTCGCGGAAAGAATTCTGTAATTTCATTCGCTGCTTAGTCTACCCTGATCATCATTACTCACGGTGGTACGGGTGGTTGGTGGTGATGCTCCACGCCCGGTACAGACTCTCGGCCACCAGTACGCGCACCAGCGGGTGAGGTAAGGTGAGGGTGGAGAGCGACCAACTCTGTTCCGCCGCTGCTTTACAGGCGGGAGAGAGACCTTCCGGGCCGCCTACCAGTAAACTGACGTCGCGCCCGTCCTGTTTCCAGCGTTCCAGTTCGCGCGCCAGCTGCGGTGTATCCCATGGTTTACCCGGAATATCCAGGGTCACGATGCGGTTCTTACCGGCAGCGGCTAACATCATCTCGCCCTCTTTTTCGAGGATGCGTTTGATATCAGCGTTCTTACCGCGCTTACCGGCAGGGATCTCCACCAGCTCGAACGGCATATCTTTGGGAAAACGGCGCAGATACTCGCTAAAGCCGGTCTGTACCCAGTCCGGCATTTTGGTGCCAACGGCCACCAGCTGCAACTTCACGCATTAACTCCAGAGTTTTTCCAGCTCGTACAGACGACGGCTCTCTTCCTGCATGACGTGGACCATCACGTCGCCGAGGTCGACGACGATCCAGTCGGCGGCGGCTTCCCCTTCAACGCCCAGCGGCAGCATGCCGGCGGCGCGGGACTCCTGAACCACGTGGTCGGCGATAGACATCACATGACGCGTGGAGGTGCCGGTGCAGATAATCATGCAATCGGTGATGCTGGATTTGCCATGTACATCAATGGCAACGATGTCCTGACCTTTCAGGTCATCAATTTTGTCGATAACAAAATCCTGGAGTGCTTTACCCTGCAAGTGTTCCCCCTGGGTGCGTGAAGATTGATAATCATAAAGAGCCTGACAGTATACCTGAACTGATGAAAAAGTCGGGTGAAATGTCTGTCGGCAGGCGTTCGTGGCGGGCTATCATCCCATCCCTCGCCGCGGATTGCATCGCCATTTTTGTAAAACAATTTCTGCAAACCGGCTTTGGCGGATGCTGCCTGGCAGCGGAGAATAACAGCCTGCTCTGGCCTGTCAATGGTCTGGCGGGAATTCTTCTTGCGGCTGCCAGACGGCCTGGCTATTTAATACCCGCAGGGTGGTGAAATCGTCGCGGATTTCGAGGAGGCTCCAGGCGCCATGGGCAATGGGAAAGTGCCACATCGCCGCCGGAGGCATCTGCAACAGCAGGGCGGTCAGCAGGCTCAGGACGCCCTGATGGCCGACGATCAGCAGATGGTCAAGTTGGCGGCAGTCGGTCAGCGTTGGGATAAACTCGCTGACGCGGCGGGCAAAATTCTGAAAGCTTTCGCCGTTGGTGGGGGCCGCATGCTGCCAGTCGGCACACCAGGCGGCATAGTTTTCCGCATCTTCTCGCTGGAGGTCGCGATGATGACGCATCTCCCAGTCGCCGAAAAACATCTCATTGAGCGCGGGATGGCGCTCACGCGGGATAGCGCGGTCGCCAAGCAGCAGATCGGCCGTTGTCCCGGTCCGCGCCAGCTCGCTACAGAATACTTTATCGAAAGGCGCCAGGCGCAGCCGTTCGCCGAGCGCGCGCGCCTGAGCGACGCCGCGCGGCGTCAGGGGAGTTGGGGCATGGCCGCTGTATAACCCGGCAACGTTGGCTTCGGTTTCGCCATGGCGAACTAACCACAATTTCATGAACAGGCTCTGACAGGCGATGAAGAGATGGCGTTACGATAGCGCTTTTTTCGCGCCAGGCCCAGCCTGGGGTCAGCAATAGAGTCCCTGCTCGCGGATGTAATCCAGCACGGCGGCAGGCAGCATCTCGGCGCAGGACTCGCCGCGCTCAAGGCGCTGGCGGATGATCGTCGCGGAAATATCGAACCACGGCGTCTCAGCCAGGTAGATCACGCCGGAAGGGCGGTTATGCAGAGACTCCACGTCGTGGGTTAAATGGCGATCCAGCCAGCGCTGATCCGCTTCCTGCGCCATGGTCAGCGGGTAACCCGGGCGGCGGCAAACAATCAGGTGGACATTGTCGAGAATGGTTTCATAGTTGTGCCAGGTGGGAAAGGTCAGTAGCGAATCCTGGCCAATGATAAACGCCAGCGGTTTGCGCGGCCCCTGCTCCTGGCGCCACTCCTGCAGCGTTTGCGCCGTCCAGGAGGGGGTATCGCGCCGTAGTTCGCGTTCATCGAGCGTGAACAGCGGTTTATCGGCAATCGCCAGCTTCAGCATGTGCACGCGCTGGGCGCTGGTGGCTTCCGGCTGCGGCCGGTGCGGCGGGACGTTGTTAGGCATGATGATGACCTTGCTCAGGCCAATCTGATTCGCCAGGATCTCAACCGGCTTGAGGTGACCGTAATGCACCGGATCGAAGGTGCCGCCATAGATTGCCTGTAACTGAGTCATATCAACCATCAATAAAAACGTCCGCCAGGGCTTTGTGGCAGAGCAACAACGAAAGACTTTCCAGTTCGGGCCAGACGTCGTGCCCATAATCCTGTTTAAAGGTGAGCTCCGCGCGGGTCAGAAGGGTCACCGCCTGGCGCAGCTGTTCCCCGCTCAGGCGCGTGAGGGCGTCGCTGAGCAGCTGACGGCGGTTTTGCCAGACCCGGTGTTTATCAAACAGCGAGCGCAGCGGCGTGTGCGTCGCCTGGCGCTTGAGGGTAACCAGCAGCAGCAGCTCCCGCTGCAGAGTACGCAGCAGGATCGCCGGCTCGCAGCCTTCAAGGCGTAACTGCTGCAGGACGTGCAGCACGCGCTTACTTTTGCCTGCCAGTAGGGCATCGACCCAATGGTAAGGCGTAAAGTGCGCGGCATCGTTTACCGCTTGCTCAACGCGGGGCAGGGTTAGCTTACCGTCCGGCCAGAGCAGCGCCAGACGCTCCAGCGCCTGCGCCAGCGCCAGCAGATTGCCTTCGTAACAGTAGCACAGCAGCTGACTGGCCGCGTCATCGAGCTGCAGCTGATGCTGTTTGGCACGGGCGGCCAGCCAGCGCGGCAGCTGCGCGTATTCCGGCGTCTGGCAACTGACCTGGACTGCGCGCTGAGCCAGGGCGGTGAGCCATACGGCATTCTCCTGGGCTTTGGTCAGCTTATTTCCGCGAACTATCAGCAGCAGGTCGTCGTGCAGCAGACCAACCAGCGTGGCGAGCTGTTCATTGATCGCCGCGTTGGGGCCGTTTTCCGGTAGGATCAACAGCAGGGTTTGCCGGCTGGCAAACAGGCTCATCGCCTGGCTTAAGGCGAAAATCGCCTGCCAGTCGGTGCTGTTGTCGATTGAAAAAGTATGGTGCTCGGTAAAGCCCTGCGCGGCAGCAGCTTCGCGAATGGCGTCCTGGCTTTCCTGCAACAGCAGGGGATCGTTGCCAAGCAGCAGATAGGCCGCCCCC
>NZ_GL882814.1:15311-19306 GCF_000195655.1 Klebsiella sp. MS 92-3 | reverse complement strand
CGCAGCCCTTCAGTGAGCTGCGCGCGGAGCTGTTCCGGGTACAACCGAATCATCATTGACCCAGCGTGGTGGAGACGCGGTTACCCGAGGAAGCCGGCGCCGCGCTGCTGGCGACCGGTTTCTCTTCCTGCTGGGTTGCTTCAACATCCGCTACCTGAACGCTTGGCAGCTTACGAATCAGCTGTTCCGCCGCTTTGTCGTACATTTCCTGGATAATCATATCCTGCTCGGCGTCTTTCGCTAATGCCGCCTGCGGGTTATCAAAGAACGACCGATAGACCTTGGTGGTAATCGGATAGATATCGTGACCCGGGATCAGGACGCTGGCATGAACGGTCATGACCATCTGATACTCCGCCGTACGACCATCCTGGAACACCGATGCGGTATCTTTCTGAATCGACGAGCCATCGAGGCGCAGAGAAGGGACATCTTTACGCAGCGTGCTGGCGTCGATCAGTTCCACGCCGTTAAGACGCAGCTGATTACGTACCGCGCGGCTTAACGGGCCGTTCGGATCGCTCGACTGGAAAATCATGGTTTTCATGGTGGCGGGCACCTTGGTAGTGCTACGCAAATGCCAGCCACAGCCGGCGGTGACGAGCACCGCCAGAGATAACAACATTGTTACCAGATATCGCACGCTTCCTCCCGCGCTTAGCCAACGACCAGATTGAGCAGTTTACCCGGAACGTAAATCACTTTACGCACGGTTTTACCGTCGAGATATTTCGCCACCAGATGTTCCTGGCCGGCGCGCTCGCGAACCTGCTCTTCAGTTGCATCTACCGCAACGGTAATTTTACCACGAACTTTGCCATTGACCTGGACGACGACGAGGGTGCTGTCTTCCACCATCGCGCTCTCATCCGCTACCGGCCACGGCGCGTTGTCGATATCGCCTTCGCCGTTCAGCTCACGCCACAGGGTGAAGCTGGCGTGCGGAGTGAACGGGTTGAGCATACGCACCACCGCCAGCAGAGCTTCCTGCATCAGCGCACGATCCTGCTCATCTTCCTGCGGCGCTTTCGCCAGCTTGTTCATCAGCTCCATGATTGCCGCGATGGCGGTGTTGAAGGTCTGACGACGGCCGATGTCATCGGTCACTTTGGCGATGGTTTTGTGGATATCGCGACGCAGCGCTTTCTGATCTTCGCTCAGAGCCGCCACGTTCAGTGCCGCAACCTCTCCTTTGGTGGTGTGCTCGTAGACCAGTTTCCAGACGCGTTTCAGGAAGCGGTTCGCCCCTTCAACGCCAGATTCCTGCCACTCGAGGGTCATATCCGCCGGGGACGCAAACATCATGAACAGACGCACGGTATCCGCGCCGTAGCGCTCAACCATCACCTGCGGGTCGATGCCGTTGTTTTTCGACTTGGACATCTTACTCATGCCGGTGTACACCAGCTCGTGGCCCGCCGCGTCTTTGGCCTTCACGATGCGGCCTTTTTCGTCGCGCTCAACGATGGCGTCAACCGGGGAAACCCAGTTACGTTCGCCGTTTTCGCCCACATAGTAGAACGCGTCAGCCAGCACCATGCCCTGGCACAGCAGCTGTTTCGCCGGCTCATCGGAGTTCACCATGCCCGCGTCGCGCATCAGCTTATGGAAGAAGCGGAAGTAGAGCAGGTGCATGATGGCGTGTTCGATACCGCCGATGTAGATATCTACCGGCAGCCAGTAGTTGGCCGCTTTCGAATCCAGCATTCCTTCCTGATACTGCGGGCAGGTGTAGCGCGCATAGTACCAGGAGGATTCCATAAAGGTGTCAAAGGTGTCGGTTTCGCGCAGCGCCGGCTGGCCGTTGACGGTGGTCTTGGCCCATTCAGGATCGGCTTTGATCGGGCTGGTGATGCCGTCCATGACCACGTCTTCCGGCAGGATCACCGGCAGCTGATCTTCCGGGGTCGGCAGCACGGTGCCATCTTCCAGGGTCACCATCGGGATCGGCGCGCCCCAGTAGCGCTGACGGGATACGCCCCAGTCGCGCAGACGGTAGTTAACTTTACGCTCGCCCACGCCCATGGCAGCCAGTTTGTCGGCAATGGCGTTGAAGCCCGCTTCATAATCAAGACCGCTGAACTCGCCGGAGTTAAACAGGACGCCTTTCTCGGTCAGCGCCTGCTCGGAGAGATCCGGCTCGGAGCCGTCGGCAGCGAGGATAACCGGCTTAATGTTCAGACCGTACTTGCTGGCGAACTCGTAGTCGCGCTGGTCGTGACCCGGAACGGCCATTACCGCGCCGGTGCCGTATTCCATCAGCACAAAGTTTGCCGCCCAGACCGGAATTTCTTCACCGGTCAGCGGATGAATGGCTTTAAAGCCGGTATCGACGCCTTTTTTCTCCATCGTCGCCATGTCGGCTTCGGCCACTTTGGTATTGCGGCACTCGTCGATAAAGGCGGCCAGCGCCGGATTGTTCGCCGCAGCCTGCTGCGCCAGCGGGTGACCCGCCGCGACGGCCAGGTAGGTACAACCCATAAAGGTGTCCGGACGGGTGGTGTAGACGGTCAGCTTATCGGCGTAGTCGTTGACGTCAAAGGAAATTTCTACCCCTTCCGAACGGCCGATCCAGTTGCGCTGCATGGTCTTCACGGTGTCCGGCCAGTGGTCCAGCTTATCCAGATCGTTCAGCAGTTCATCGGCGTAGGCGGTGATTTTAATAAACCACTGCGGGATCTCTTTACGCTCGACCTTGGTATCGCAGCGCCAGCAGCAGCCGTCGATAACCTGTTCGTTGGCCAGCACGGTCTGGTCATTCGGGCACCAGTTCACTGCGGAGGTTTTTTTGTACACCAGGCCTTTTTTGTACAGCTCGGTGAAGAACTTCTGCTCCCAGCGGTAGTATTCCGGGGTGCAGGTCGCCAGCTCGCGGCTCCAGTCATAGCCGAAGCCCAGCATTTTGAGCTGGTTTTTCATGTAGGCGATGTTGTCGTAGGTCCACGGCGCTGGCGCGGTGTTATTTTTCACCGCCGCCCCTTCTGCCGGCAGACCGAACGCATCCCAGCCGATCGGCTGCAGGACGTTTTTGCCCAGCATGCGCTGGTAGCGGGCAATCACGTCCCCGATGGTGTAGTTACGCACGTGACCCATGTGTAGTCGACCAGAAGGATAAGGAAGCATCGACAGGCAGTAATACTTCTCTTTGCTCTCGTCTTCAGTTACTTCAAATGTACGATTTTCGTCCCAGTGAAGCTGGACTTTCGATTCTATCTCTTCCGGGCGGTATTGCTCTTGCATGGCAGCCAGTGGTCCTGTTTTCAATACAGCTACAAAGTGTAGCCAATGGATGTGTTATTTCAGATCGGCATAGCATAGCCCAAACGCCCACGTCAAAACAGCTTTTCGCACATCAACATCGGCAAAAGCTGCGCAGATTATTTCGCGACTCTGTGGCTTGTCAGACACAGCGGGAGAGGAATAAGGTCTATTATCAGAAGACGTTAACCCCACCGGAGGCGAAATGATGAACAAGGTTGCTCAATATTACCGTGAACTGGTCTCCTCGCTCAGCGAACGGCTCCGCCATGGAGAGCGCGATATCGACGCGCTGGTGACGCAGGCGCGGGAAAAAATAGTCCGCGCCGGCGATCTGACGCAGAGCGAGATCGAGTCGGTGATTGCGGCGGTCAAGCGCGACCTCGAGGAGTTTGCCCGCAGCTACGAAGAGAGTCACGAAGACGAGAGCGACAGCGTGTTTATGCGGGTGATCAAAGAGAGCCTGTGGCAGGAGCTGGCTGATATCACCGACAAAACCCAGCTCGAGTGGCGGGAAGTCTTTCAGGATCTGAATCACCACGGCGTGTACCACAGCGGAGAGGTGGTTGGTCTGGGTAATCTGGTCTGCGAGAAGTGCCACTATCACCTGGCGGTATACACCCCGGACGTGCTGCCGCGCTGTCCAAAATGTGGCCACGATCAGTTCCAGCGTCGGCCCTTCGAGCCCTAAGCGTGCGAAAAACAAAGGGGGGGGGGGGGGGGGGCGGGGGGGGGGG
>NZ_GL882814.1:9091-15195 GCF_000195655.1 Klebsiella sp. MS 92-3 | reverse complement strand
GGGTGGTTTGTCTTATTTCACCGTGTTGACTTCGGTGCTCTTGAAATACTGTTTTCCACCCATGTCGCTAACATATTTCTGCGATGAGTTCAGTACCAGCTTGTCAGCAGTTAACGTCCCGACTCCGCATTTCGCCAGGCCCAGGATGCCGCAACTTTTACCACCATTGACCACTTTGGTGGCGGTTAACGTCATGTTGCCGCCCGCGCTGAGGGTTGAATAATTGTAGATCGCGCCTTTATTTTTGGTATTTAAGGTCAGGTCGCCGGTGCTGCTGATCTGCCCTTCGTTGGTGATATCTGAGTAGGTCGTGATTGAAATATTTTTGGCAGTAATATTGCCATAATTATTCACTACGCCGTGATCGGTGGTGATATCGGCGGCATTCATATAACCATTTTGGTTCAGCCAGTAGCTGTGGGCGGTAATGGCGTTGGTTGCCTCAATACGACCACTGCTGCTTTGCGCCAGCGTTCCATTGGTCTGCAGATTGATATTTTCGCCGGTGATATTGCCGAGGTTATAGATCTCGCCCGTATTGGCGCTGCCGTCCTGTGTAAGCGACTGAATGGTGGTTTGGCCAGTAGAGTTAATATTGCCGGTGTTTTTAAAGCTGTCGCCGACAAACGTCAGGCTGGTGTGTTTGGCGCTGATTTTGCCTTCATTGAGGAAATCACCGATTGCCGTGGCGGCAATCTGGTTATTTGACAGCAGGGAGGCTTTTTCTTCGTTGCGGATTTTCCCGCCGCTGGTCAGGCTTAATCCACTGGTGCCGGTCATCGTGCCTGAGTCGCCGTTGGTGATGTTGCCGTTAGCGGTGGCAATCAGCTGGCCGCCGGAGAGAGAACCGGTGTTAACGATATAATCGCCACTGGAGAGCATTAAATAATAGGCGCCGGCGATGCTACCGTCATTGGTGATGCCCGTGACGGTGGAAACCTGGCTCAGCAAACCTTTGCCCGTTATTGACCCTTTGTTCAGCAAATTACCGTTGCTGGTGAGCATCAGCGTGCCGTTGGAGATAATAGAACCCTTATTACGTACGCCAAAGCCGATATTATTGCCAACCATGCTGATGCTGTTGGCCTCAATGCCGCCAAGGCTGCTGACGTCGATGCTGTACTGCGGGTTAACCGTCATCTGGATCAGGGTGGCCTTTTTACCGGCGGAGGTCACCGAGCCAGAGCTGTTATCCATGGTGAAGTTGCCCGCGCTGACCAGGGCGTTGTTGGCCTGCACTTTACCGTTAATCTTAATCGCGTCGGCGAGCAGAACCGCGTAGCCGTTGGCGGCGTTCATGCCATTTTCGCCGATGGTGAGGGTGCCTCCCGTTACGGTATAGCTGCCGATGGCGCCATCGTCGGTCATATTAACCTTGCCGGTGGTCAGGATAGCCTTGTTGGTATTAACAAAGCTACAGCCGGAACAGGTGATGCCGTTCGGGTTGGCGATTACCACATCCGCTTTCTGACCGTTGACTTCGATAAAGCCCTTCAGGCTACTGGCGTTTTTGGAGGTCACCTCGTTCAAAATCACCGAAGCGCTGCCGTCGGTCAGATTATTGTTGCGGGCGATATTGCCAAATGTGCTGTGGCTGACATCATCGCCGCTGTTATTAAGGATGGTGCCATTGGTGCCGACGTTGAAGTCGCGGTACAGGTTATGGGAGACACCGGCGGCGTTCGGCTTTTCAATATCGATAACCGTGGCGCCGGAAGAGTGCGTATAGCTTGTGGGGTCGGCATAAACTACCGACGAGGTTAATACTGCCGCCAGTGCGACATAAGAAGCCTTAAACTTAAACATTTTCTTTATTCCTTTAAATAATGATTAATAAATAATGTAAATATGACGAGTCAATAATGTGCGAATTAATACCTCCACTGTAATGAAAAGCCCATATTCAGGGCGTCGCTATGAAACTTATCCGGTTTACTCAGCGGGGTACTAATAAACAGATCGTACTGCGTTGACCATAGCTGACCGCGCAGCCCGCTGACGGCGCCGGAGAGCACTTTGCCTTTTTGATATAGATCGGCGCCGATAAGACGGCCTATATCCGCGCCCAAATAGAATTGCCGCTCGTGGGTGGCCAGATCCCAGATAAAATCGTTGCGCCAGTACCATCCCTGATTGCCGGACAGGCTGTTTTCACCGTCAAAACCGCGCACGCTCCAGCGGCTGCCAATATTGAATTTATTATCGGAAGCGAGTTTGTCCGGGCTGAACTGGGCGCTGAGGCGGGGAGCCCAGGTAAATTTGTCGCCGGTGGCGTCAAATTTCATCATTGCCTGCAGATTACCATGCACAATCCGCGACAGCGGGCTATACAGCCCGGCCTGCTCTTCCGGCGTTGCTGTCGAGCTGAGCCACGGCAGGCTGCGCTGGATGCCGATGCTGGCATCAACAATCTTTTTGTTAAAGTAGTGCTGGTGGTTGAGGATGAATTCCCATGAGGGGTTCTGCTTGCGCATCACCAGTAGCTCACTGCCGCCGAAGTAATAATGCGAGGTGCTCTTGGCGATCCGCAGGTCAGCGGTGGTTTTTTGCTGCCGGGTGTGGGAGAGCAGACGACTCAGCGTGGCGCTGTAGTAGCGATTTTTACTCTTATAATCCATCGTCGACCAGTTGCCGTTAAACTGCTGACGATACTGGCTGTATGCCCCGTAGGCGCTTAGTGTCCAGTAGCCAAAGGGAATGGAGTAATACAGGCTGCCGTTGTGGTTGCCGTCGTTATGCTGATTGAATTCAATATCGCCCCCGCCGGAAAGGTACAGGATATCGTTGAGGGTGGTCAGGTCATAGAGATAGAGGGCCCCGCCGGCCTGGTAGCGTCCGCTGGCTTTGCTGCCGGCGTCGTCAAGCCAGGCGCCAAGCTGCCATTTTTTCGCCAGGCTGCGGGCGATCTGGATATCGCTTTCTCCCTCGTGCTGGCCCGGCAGCAGTTTCATGTGCGCGGTGGCGCCGGGCAGACGCTGCAGGTTGGCCATCCCTTGCTCAAGGTCGCTTAAGCGCAGGATAGTACCGGAAGAGGTGGGCAGGGAATTCCACAGGCGGGTGGTGTCCGAGCCGTTGGCATAGTCGATAGCGCCCACTTTGCCATAGTGCAGCGTGAACCTGAGTATGCCGTGCTCCAGCGACTGGGAGGGCACATCAATCAGCGAGGTGATGTAGCCTTGCGCGATCAGCTCATTTTGCAAGGTATAGGCCAGCAGGCGAATGCCTTCGCTACCCAGACAGCGTCCCTGCGCCTGCCGCGCGGTTTTCGCCAGTAATTTCCGGGTGAGCGCCTGGTTATCGGAGTCGATATCGACCCGGTTGATCAATTTGCAATGCGTTTCCTCAGGAAAAGGGATCCCCTGCGGCGCCACGCGCTGTTGTGAAGACTGAAAATCCTGTTGCTGCGGCGCCAGCGCCTCCTGGCGGGCTTTATCCTGCTCCGTCTGGTGAGTAGAAGAGGCCAATGGCGCGGCCCCGGCGGCTGAGGTGCCCGCCAGCGTGATAAACAGCAGCCCGGTGAGCGTGCGAGATCGAATTAACATGAAGCAATATCCATTTGTTTCATTGGTTTGGTGGCGCATCCATTATTCTGCGAGCGGCAGAGAATATTGATGGTCTTTATTTCGGCGCAGGCGAGGTCAGGCAAGAATATTATATTCAATTAATAAAATAATCGTGCGACGAACCTGTTACAAGGCGTTATATGCTAGCGGCGGTGGCAATGCCGGTCCACGAATTCATTATTGAATTCTTTATGAATTGATCGATTTAATAAATAAGTTCAGCTTTTATCGCCCAGGTTTATTGGGTACGTAAATGATAGTAGCGATAATCTGCCGCATAAATAACATTGGCGAATAATATGGCGGAAAAGATTAACTGCGCATACCGGGCGGTATGCGCAGAGAAAAACCATTAATGAAGTATTTTGGCGAGGAAATCTTTGGCACGCTCGGATTGCGGATTGGCAAAGAAGGCCTCTTTATCGGCATCCTCGACAATCTTCCCTTCATCCATAAAGATCACCCGGTTCGCCACCTTGCGGGCAAAGCCCATCTCATGGGTCACGACCATCATGGTCATCCCCTCGTTGGCCAGTTCGACCATAACGTCCAGCACCTCGTTAATCATCTCCGGGTCAAGCGCTGAGGTGGGCTCATCAAACAGCATGGCGATTGGGTCCATACACAGGGCACGGGCAATGGCCACGCGCTGCTGCTGGCCGCCGGAGAGTTGCGCCGGGTATTTTTCCGCATGCGCCGCCAGGCCAACGCGCTCCAGCAACTTGAGGCCTTTCTTGCGCGCTGAGGATTTATCGCGGTTAAGCACTTTGACCTGCGCCAGCGTCAGGTTGTCGATAATCGACAGATGCGGGAACAGTTCAAAATGCTGAAACACCATGCCGACGTGCGAGCGCAGTTTAGCCAGGTTGGTCTTTTTATCGTTAACCACGGTGCCATCGACAATAATCTGCCCCTGCTGTACCGGCTCAAGGCCGTTCACAGTCTTAATCAGCGTGGATTTACCGGAGCCTGACGGTCCGCAGACCACCACGACTTCGCCTTTTTTCACTTCCGTGGAGCAATCGGTCAGCACCTGAAAGTGACCATACCATTTTGAAACGTTTTTCAGGGTAATCATTACACAGTCCTTTTCTTCAACCAGCTGACCAACAGCGAGGCGCTGAGGCTAATCACAAAATAGACGCCGCCCGCGAACAGGATCATTTCGACCTGGGTTCCGTCACGCTCGCCAATGGTGGAGGCGGTACGGAAGAAGTCGGCGAGACTCAATACATACACCAGCGAGGTATCCTGGAACAGGACGATCCCCTGGGTTAGCAGCAGCGGCACCATGGCGCGGAAGGCCTGCGGCAGGATCACCAGCCGCATTGACTGCCAGTGGGTCATCCCCAACGCCAGCGCGGCGCTGGACTGGCCGCGGGAGATGCTCTGAATGCCGGCGCGGATAATCTCTGAATAGTAGGCGGCTTCGAACATCGAAAACGCCACCATCGCCGAGATCAGGCGAATATCCGTTTTCGGCGACAGTCCCAGCACGTTCTGCAGGAAGCCCGGGACAATCAGGTAGAACCACAGCAGGACCATCACCAGTGGGATTGAGCGGAATACGTTGACGTAGGATTTAGCAAACCAGGCCAGCGGCAGAAAGCTGGACAGGCGCATAACCGCCAGCAGGGTGCCCCAGACGATGCCGACCACGATGGCGATCACCGTAATCTTCAGGGTGATCACCAGCCCTGCCAGCAGATAGGGCATGGAAGGAACGATCGAACTCCAGTCAAAATCGTACATTATTTGCCTCCCATATTGCCAGGCAGGCGAACCTTACGCTCGACCACATACATAATCAGCATAATCACCGCGTTGATGAAAACATAGGCCAGGGTGATGGCGGTAAAAGACTCCCAGGCATGAGCGGAGTAGTCCAGCAGTTTGCCCGCCTGCGCGGCCATATCGGCCAGACCGATGGTGGAGGCGATGGCCGAGTTTTTCACCAGGTTCATCATCTCCGAGGTCATCGGCGGCACAATAACGCGGTAGGCGTTCGGCAGCAGCACGTAGCGGTAGGTTTGCGGCAGGGTCAGGCCCATCGCCAGGCCGGCGTTCTTCTGCCCGCGCGGCAGCGACTGGATGGCGGCGCGTACCTGCTCGCAGACGCGAGCGGCGGTAAACAGCCCCAGGCACAGCATGGAGGAGACAAAGAATTGAATGTTTGGGTCCAGCTCCGATTTAAACCACATGCCGATATTTTCCGGCAGGAACTCCGGCACCACCAGGTACCAGGTAAAGAACTGCACGATCAGCGGCACGTTGCGAAACAGTTCGACATAGCAGGTGCCAATGCCCGAGAGGAAGCGATTGGGTACCGTGCGTAAAATGCCGAACAGTGAGCCGACGAGAAAAGCGATGATCCAGGCCGAGATGGAGAGGGCGACGGTGATTTGAAAACCGCTCCACAGCCAGCCCAGGTAGGTAGTGTTGCCGAAGGGGGCCTGTTGCAGGAATATCCCCCAGTTCCAGTCTATTGACATACATGACTCCTGGAAAAAAAAGGGTAGCCAGTGCTACCCTCGAAGACGG
>NZ_GL882814.1:7630-8982 GCF_000195655.1 Klebsiella sp. MS 92-3 | reverse complement strand
GGGGGGGGGGGGGGGGGCCCCCCCCCCCCGCCGTATAGTCTGTCCGTGCTGTGACAATCATCGGGAGGGCAGGATATCCCGCCCCTGGTTGTTATAATTAATTCAGTGCTTTGTCGTTAGGTGATTTGAACAGCGCTTTCATGTCGTCCGACAGCTCGAAGTTGAGGTTAAGATTTTTTGGCGGAATAGGGTTTTTGAACCATTTGTCAAACCACTTCTCCGCTTCGCCAGAGGTCTGAGCCTGGGCGACGGTTTCATCAACCAGCGCCTTGAACGTCGGATCGTCCTTCCGCAGCATGCAGCCATAGGCTTCCTTCGACTGCGGGGTGCCGACGATTTCCCAATTATCCGGTTTCTTCGCCTTGGCGCGTTCGCCAGCCAGCAGGGCATCATCCATCATAAAGGCCACGGCGCGTCCGCTCTCCAGGGTGCGGAAAGAGTCGCCATGATCTTTGGCGCTGATAATGCGCATATTCATTTTTTTCTCATCGTTCAGCTTATGCAGCAGGATCTCCGAGGTGGTTCCGGAGGTGACGACGACCGCTTTATCCTTCAGGTCCGAGAAATCTTTGATCGGACCGCCTTTCTTCACCAGCAGACGGGTACCGACCACGAAGATGGTATCGGAGAAGGCCGCCTGTTTCTGGCGCTCAAGGTTGTTGGTGGTTGAGCCGCACTCGAAATCAAAGGTGCCATTCTGCAGCAACGGGATACGGTTCTGCGAGGTGACCGGGATCAGTTTGACCTGCAGATCGGGTTTGTTCAGTTTTTTCTTGATGGCATCGACGATGGCGTTGGAATAATCCTGAGAGTAGCCCACAACCTTCTGCTGGTTATCGTAGTAAGAGAACGGGACCGAAGATTCACGATGGCCGACAACGATAACCCCGTTTTTGGCGATCTTATCCAGGGTGTTCTGGCCAGCCGCCGGGGCAGCATCTTCCGCCTGCGCCAGACCAGCGGTCATTCCCATTACCAGCATTGCCGTGGCCAGTTTACGTAATTGCATATCCAACTCCTTATCCGCAGCGTCAGCGACGCTATTGATACCCATTGTGATTGTGTGTGTTGTTATTGGGGGCACGCGTCCACGTGCCGCATTTGTATGTGTTTGTTAGCATTTAGTTTGGCTTAATGTAAAGATTTTGCTGCTTTATTGTTTATTTTTGCGAAGCGCTCCGCACCAATCGGAGGCAAATATCTTCCATTGCACCAAAATAGCGCGACCACCGATCGTTTCTGGTGCAACCTGGTTGCACTGGGTCGGACGATGCCGCTACCAGGTTAAATAAAGCAATGACTGTGCCAGAGTGGCAGATGATGGGAAGAAAAAGCCGGCGACGGGGGGCGCG
>NZ_GL882814.1:0-7499 GCF_000195655.1 Klebsiella sp. MS 92-3 | reverse complement strand
GGGGGCGGAGAAACTTATCGGCGACGCTGGCGCAGGCTCATCAGCAGCGCGGCGAAACCAAACAGCGCCGTCAGCGCCCATAGCGGCCAGTTGCCGGTGCGGGCGTAAGGGGTTAAGCCGCTGGCGGGGGTCACGGTGGTGGTCAACACCTCGCGGGTAAACTGCGGGATCATCTTCTGGATCTCGCCGCGCGGGCCGATCACCGCAGTAATGCCGTTGTTGGTGCTGCGCAGCAGCGGGCGGGCCAGCTCCAGGGCGCGCATTCGCGCCATCTGGAAGTGTTGCCACGGGCCGATGGACGTACCGAACCAGGCGTCGTTGGAGATGGTCAGCAGGAAGTCGGTGTCCGGCCGGAAGTTATCCCGCACCTGTTCACCGAGGATTATCTCGTAGCAGATGGCCGCGGTCAGCTTCAGGTTATGCGCCATCAGCTGCGGCTGCACGTAGGGGCCGCGGCTGAAGGAGGACATCGGCAGGTCAAAGAACGGCGCCAGCGGACGCAGAATCGACTCCAGCGGTACAAACTCGCCGAACGGCACCAGATGGTTCTTGTTGTAGCGGTTGGTCGAGTCGTAGCGGTACGGGGTATCTTTGCCGAGAGTAATGATGGTGTTGTAGGTATCGTAACGGTTCTGCTTGTTGAGACGCGCATCGACAATGCCGGTGATCAGCGAGCTGTCTTTTGCGCGCAGCAGATCGTCCATCATGCTGAGGAACTGCTGCTGGTTGATCTCCAGATCCGGGATCGCCGATTCAGGCCAGATAATCAGCTGCGAGTGGCCGATATGCGGCTGGGTCAGCGCCAGGTAGGTTTTCAGGGTATTGACCAGCTGCTTTTCGTCCCATTTCATGGCCTGTGGGATATCGCCTTGCACCAGCGAGACCTGGGTCGCGCGCGCCGGCAGCAGCTGATACCACTGGATATAGCGCAGCGGGAACGGCAGGGCGAACAGCAGCGCGGCAATCGCCAGCGGCTTCCAGTTGCGCTGGACGAGGGCCAGGGCCAGCAGGCCGCTGACTACCATCAGCAAGAAGTTAATCGCCTCGACGCCCATCACCGGCGCGAGGCCTTTCAGAGGGCCGTCAATCTGGCTGTAGCCGAACTGTAGCCACGGAAAGCCGGTCAGCACCCAGCCGCGCAGGAACTCGGTGATTTGCCAGACGACAGGGGCAGCGATAGCCATCCGTATCCAGTTAGTTTTAGGCCACAGACGGGCGAGCAGGCCGGCAAACAGGCCGGTGTAGAGCGAGAGATAGGCCGCCAGCAGAACGACGAGGAAGACGTTAACCGGGCCGGGCATTCCGCCAAACTGAGCGATGCTGACATAGACCCAGTTGATACCCGTGCCGAACAGCCCGAGTCCCCAGAAATAGCCGATCCCGGCGCTTTGCAGCGGGCGTCGGTTGAGGGTTAACGCCTGCAGACCGATCAGCGAAACGATAGCCGCTGGCCAGAAGTCATAAGGTGAAAAAGCCAGCGTTCCGCTGGCTCCAAACAACAGCGCCAGCAACAGACGTACGCGCTGGCGTTCAAGAAGAGAGGCAAATACCATTTAGGTTAATCGTCCCGTTAATTAACGCCTGCTGCTACAGGCTATTCTTTTTGCCAGCCGGACGCGGGGCTCCTACAACCGTGTATGACTCGCGGTCTCCCGGCTGGCCATTTCAGCGCTACCGCTTACTCTTCCAGCTTCGGCTGGGGAGCGTCATCGGGCAGCTTTACATGCACCTGAATGATACGACGACTATCTGCCATTGCTACCTTGAATTGGTAACCATCAATGTCGATAGATTCGCCGCGGGCCGGCAGATGGCCGAAGGCCTGCATCACCAGCCCGCCAATGGTATCCACTTCTTCATCGCTAAAGTGCGTGTCGAAGGCGTCGTTGAAGTCTTCGATGGAGGCCAGGGCGCGCACCGTCCAGGTGTGGCGGCTCAGCTGGCGGAAATCGATATCTTCTTCTTCGTCGTACTCGTCTTCAATTTCCCCGACGATGAGCTCAAGGATATCCTCGATGGTCACCAGGCCAGAGACGCCGCCGAATTCGTCAATAACGATCGCCATATGATAGCGCTGTGAGCGAAACTCTTTCAGCATGCGGTCGACCCGCTTGCTTTCCGGGACGACAACCGCCGGCCGTAACACTTTTTCCATGCTGAAGGCTTCGGCGTCGCTGCGCATAAACGGCAGCAGATCCTTGGCCATCAGAATCCCTTCGATGTGATCTTTATCTTCACTGATGACCGGGAAACGCGAGTGGGCGGATTCGATGATGACATCCAGGCACTCGTCCAGCGTCTGGTTGCGTTTCAGGGTTATCATTTGTGAACGGGGGATCATAATGTCGCGGACCCGCTGGTCGGCGATATCCATTACCCCTTCGAGCATGTCACGCGTATCTTCATCGATAAGGTCGTTTTGCCCGGAATCACGGATCAGCGCCAGCAGTTCATCGCGGTTTTTCGGTTCCCCGTGAAAAAGCTGGCTGAGTAACAGGGAGAAAAATCCCTTTTTGCTGTTTACTGTGTCACTACTGTGTGAATTGTCGTCGCTCATGGCGTCGTTTGGGTTCTCATGTTGATTTAACTGTCGCTCGTCGCGCGTAAACTCAGCGCCGGACGGCATGGGTTGCCTGACTTTCTGGCAGGTAAAACGCAGAAACAGCGGCCGGATGAGGCGCAAGCACCGCCATCCGGCTGGGCGCTATTCCGCAATCTTCTCGGAAATGTACGGGTCCTCATAGCCCAGAGCAAGCATTATCTCTGTTTCAAGGCCTTCCATCTCTTCCGCTTCGTCGTCTTCGATATGATCGTAGCCCAGCAGATGCAGGCTACCGTGCACCACCATATGCGCCCAGTGCGCCTCCAGCGGCTTACCTTGCTCGCTGGCTTCCTGCTCTACCACCTGACGGCAGATGATCAGATCGCCGAGCAGCGGCATTTCAATTCCCGGCGGCGCTTCAAACGGGAAGGAGAGGACGTTGGTCGGCTTATCCTTGCCGCGATAGGTCAGGTTCAGCTCATGGCTTTCTGCAACGTCGACCAGACGAATCGTTAACTCTGACTCCTCCTGAAACGGCGGAATGACGGCGTCGACCCAGCGTTGAAAAAGGGCTTCGTCCGGCAGGCCGCTGGTCTCTTCGCAGGCCAGCTGTAAATCGAGGATCACCTGACTCATTTTTGCTCCTGTTCCTGGGCTTCGCGTTTGCGCTCGGCGGCCAGCTCTGCTTTACGTTTCTGGTCTGCGGCTTCCCATGCCTCATAGGCGTTCACGATGCGGGCGACCACCGGATGGCGCACCACGTCTTCGCTATGGAAGAAGTTAAAGCTGATCTCATCGACTTCCGCCAGTACTTCGATGGCATGGCGCAGACCGGATTTGGTGCTGCGTGGCAGGTCAATCTGCGTGATGTCGCCGGTGATCACCGCCTTGGAGTTAAAGCCGATGCGGGTCAGGAACATCTTCATCTGTTCGATGGTGGTGTTCTGGCTTTCATCAAGAATGATAAAGGCGTCATTCAGCGTCCGTCCGCGCATATAGGCCAGCGGGGCCACTTCGATGACGTTACGCTCAATCAGCTTCTCCACTTTCTCAAAGCCGAGCATCTCAAACAGCGCGTCATACAGCGGGCGCAGATACGGGTCGACCTTCTGGCTCAGATCGCCGGGCAGGAAGCCGAGCTTTTCGCCTGCCTCGACGGCCGGACGGGTCAGCAGAATACGGCGGATCTCCTGGCGCTCCAGCGCATCGACCGCCGCCGCCACCGCCAGATAGGTTTTACCCGTACCCGCCGGACCCACGCCGAAAGTGATGTCGTGATCGAGGATATTGGCGATGTACTGCGCCTGGTTCGGCGTACGCGGTTTGATTACCCCACGCTTGGTCTTGATATTGACGGCTTTACCGTACTCAGGCACGCTTTCGGCGCTCTGCTCCAGTACGCGCGCTTCCTTGATCGCCAGGTGGATCTGCTCTGGTTCAATATCCTGAATCTGACCGCGCATTGGCGCTGTGTCGACATACAGGCTGCGCAGAATATCGGCGGCAGCGTGCACGCACAGGGCGCGACCGGTCAGCTTAAAGTGATTGTCACGGCGGTTGATCTCAATGCCTAACCGACGCTCCAGCTGTTTAATGTTGTCGTCAAACGGGCCGCACAGGGCTAACAGGCGTGCGTTATCCGCTGGCTCCAGGGTAATCTCACGAGTGTCTATGTTCAAACTATTCCTCTTTACGCAGGTGGCCGGACGCGGCGCGTGGCCGGCTAATCAGGAAATTATTTACGTCACAGGAAAATGGCGCAAGCATTGCTGTAGATATAGGGACGGAGAGAGGAATTACAAGGCCTGCCGGAACCGACAGGCCTGAAGGGATCATGGCTGGTAAATTCCCACGCCAAGATCGTTCTCTTTACGGGTGCGGGCAATCACTGATTCGGGTGATTCAGCGATACGCAGACCCATCTCCGCTTCGGTGCGCACGATTTTACCGCGCAGCGAGTTGGTGTATACATCGACGATTTCGACATCGACAAACTTACCGACGAGGTCCGGGGTACCTTCGAAGTTGACCACCCGGTTATTCTCCGTACGTCCGGAAAGCTCCATGATGTTCTTACGCGAGGTGCCTTCCACCAGGATGCGCTGTACCGTGCCGAGCATGCGACGGCTCCAGGCCATCGCCTGCTGGTTAATGCGTTCCTGCAGGATATACAGACGCTGTTTTTTGTCCGCCTCCGGCACGTCGTCGACCATATCGGCCGCCGGGGTGCCCGGGCGAGCGGAGAAGATAAAGCTGTAGCTCATATCGAAATTGACGTCGGCGATGAGCTTCATGGTCTTTTCGAAATCTTCCGTGGTTTCGCCGGGGAAGCCGACGATAAAGTCGGAGCTTATCTGAATATCCGGGCGCGCTTCACGCAGCTTGCGAATAATCGCTTTATACTCCAGCGCGGTATGGGTGCGTCCCATCAGGTTCAGCACACGGTCGGAGCCACTCTGCACCGGCAGGTGCAGGAAGCTCACCAGCTCCGGCGTATCGCGATAAACGTCGATGATATCGTCGGTAAATTCGATCGGGTGGCTGGTGGTGAAGCGAATGCGGTCGATGCCGTCGATGGCGGCGACCAGGCGCAGCAGGTCGGCAAAGCTGCCGGTGGTGCCGTCGTAATTCTCACCGCGCCAGGCGTTAACGTTCTGCCCCAGCAGATTGACCTCACGCACGCCCTGCGCCGCCAGCTGGGCGATTTCAAACAGGATATCGTCGCACGGACGGCTAACTTCTTCTCCGCGGGTATACGGCACCACGCAGTAGGTGCAGTATTTATTGCAACCTTCCATAATCGAGACAAAGGCGGTCGGCCCTTCGGCGCGCGGCTCTGGCAGGCGATCGAATTTTTCAATTTCCGGGAAGCTGATATCAACTACCGGACTGCGGTTGCCGCGCACGGAGTTAATCATCTCCGGCAGGCGGTGCAGGGTTTGCGGCCCGAAAATAATATCGACATAGTGCGCGCGCTGGCGAATATGGTCGCCTTCCTGGGAAGCCACGCAGCCGCCGACGCCAATAATCAGGTCCGGGTTCTTCTCTTTCAGCAGCTTCCAGCGGCCAAGCTGATGGAAAACTTTTTCCTGGGCCTTCTCACGAATTGAGCAGGTATTGAGCAACAGCACATCTGCTTCTTCCGCCACTTCGGTCAGTTGATACCCATGTGTCGCATCCAGCAGATCGGCCATCTTTGATGAATCATACTCGTTCATCTGACAGCCCCAGGTTTTAATATGGAGTTTTTTTGTCATTGACTTGCTCATGCTCAGTAATAGATATCCAAAACGCGGGGATATATACAGGGTGAATTTCGCATTCCAGGGCGCGTATTGTAATGCTTTGGTCGCCCCCTGACCAGTGCGAGCGTTATCGCCGCAAGAGGGCGAAAAATCCGGTAAACTTAACGGATTCTGCTTTAAGGATAATAGCCATGACAATTCACGTAACAGATGTCGCCATCGTGGGCGGCGGCATGGTCGGCGGCGCCCTGGCGTTAGGGCTGGCGCAACAGGGATTTACCGTGACGGTGCTTGAGAAAGCGGCGCCACCGGCGTTCGATCCGGCATCCGCCCCGGATGTGCGGATCTCGGCGATCAGCGCGGCTTCGGTCGGCCTGCTGAAGAGTCTCGGCGTCTGGGATGCCATACGGGCGATGCGCGTCCACGCTTATCGCCGTCTGGAGACCTGGGAGTGGGAGAGCGCGCACGTCGCCTTCGACGCCGCGGAGCTCAAGCTGCCGGAGCTGGGCTATATGGTCGAGAACAAGGTTCTGCAATGGGGCCTGTGGCAAGCGCTGGCGGCGCATGAGGCGGTTACCCTGCGCGTCGGTAGCGAACTGAAAACGATGCAGCGCGGCGAGACGCAGACGGCGTTGCATTTGCGCGAGGGGGAGACGATCCACGCCCGGCTGGTTATCGGCGCCGACGGCGCTAACTCCCAGGTGCGGGAGATGGCCGGCATCGGCGTGCACGCCTGGCAATATCAGCAGTCCTGTATGCTGATCAGCGTCGAATGCGCCGACGATCCCGGCGACAGCACCTGGCAGCAGTTTACTCCCAGCGGCCCACGCGCCTTCCTGCCGCTGTTCGACCACTGGGCCTCGCTGGTCTGGTACGACGCCCCGGCGCGGATCCGTCAGCTGCAGAGCATGACCATGGCGCAGCTCCAGCAGGAGATCGCCAGTCACTTTCCGGCGCGGCTGGGACGGGTGACGCCGCAGGCGGCCGGCGCCTTCCCGCTCACCCGGCGTCATGCGCTGCAGTATGTTCAGCCCGGCCTGGCGCTGGTGGGCGATGCGGCGCACACCATTCATCCACTGGCGGGGCAGGGGGTTAATCTTGGCTATCGTGATGTCGATGCCCTGCTGGAGATCCTGGCGGAAGCGCGCGGCCGCGGCGAAGACTGGGCCAGCCTGCCGGTGCTGAAGCGCTACCAGGCGCGGCGGCGAGCGGATAATTTTATCATGCAGTCGGGGATGGATCTGTTTTATGCCGGTTTCAGCAATGACCTGGCGCCGGTGCGGATGCTGCGTAATATTGGCCTGATGGCGGCTGAACGCGCCGGGGTGCTGAAGCGTCAGGCGCTGAAGTATGCCTTAGGCTTGTAAAACCGGCTTCCCGGGCAGGGGCGTAGCGGAGAGCGCCTGCCCGGCAGTCAGTACGGAGTAAGCATGTCAGGACGCCAATAGCAAAAAAGCCCACCGAAGTGAGCTTTTTTGCATTGAAATGGCTGGGGTACGAGGATTCGAACCTCGGAATGCCGGAATCAGAATCCGGTGCCTTACCGCTTGGCGATACCCCAATTGTCTGTTGCGCTTGACCGTAACTATGCCGGTTGAGGGCAACAGTGCGTTCACTGCTGAACGACTTTTAAATTTGGCTGGGGTACGAGGATTCGAACCTCGGAATGCCGGAATCAGAATCCGGTGCCTTACCGCTTGGCGATACCCCAA
>NZ_GL882813.1:13730-15271 GCF_000195655.1 Klebsiella sp. MS 92-3 | reverse complement strand
CGCCGCGGTCTGCGGCGATCTGTTCGCCTCGCCGAGCGTCGACGCGGTGCTCACCGCCATTCAGGCAGTGACCGGCGAGGCGGGCTGCCTGCTGATCGTCAAAAACTACACCGGCGATCGGCTTAACTTCGGTCTGGCGGCGGAGAAAGCGCGCCGACTCGGCTACAACGTGGAGATGCTGATCGTCGGCGACGATATTTCGCTGCCGGATAACAAACAGCCGCGCGGCATCGCCGGGACCATTCTGGTGCATAAAGTGGCGGGCTATTTCGCCGAGCGCGGCTTCAACCTCGCCACCGTCCTGCGTGAAGCGCAATACGCCGCCAGCCATACCGCCAGCATCGGGGTGGCGCTGGCCAGCTGCCACCTGCCGCAGGAAGCCGACAGCGCGCCGCGCCATCAGGCCGGTCACGCCGAGCTGGGAATGGGCATCCACGGAGAGCCGGGCGCCTCGACGATCGCCACGCAAAACAGTGCGGAAATCGTTAACCTGATGGTGGAAAAACTGACCGCCGCCCTACCGGAAACCGGCCGCCTGGCGGTGATGCTCAATAACCTCGGCGGCGTGTCGGTGGCTGAGATGGCGATTCTGACCCGCGAGCTGGCCAACACCCCGCTGCAGGCGCGCATTGACTGGTTAATAGGCCCGGCCTCGCTGGTGACGGCGCTGGATATGAAAGGCTTCTCGCTGACCACCATCGTGCTGGAGGAGAGTATTGAGAAAGCGCTGCTTTCGGATGTGGAAACCGCCAGCTGGCAGAAGCCGGTGCAGCCGCGGACTATCAACGTCGTGCCGTCCACCCTCGACAGCGCCCGGGTGGATTTTACGCCCTCGGCCAACCCACAGGTGGGCGATTACGTGGCACAGGTGACCGGCGCCCTCATCGATCTTGAAGAACATCTCAACGCGCTGGATGCCAAAGTAGGCGACGGCGATACCGGCTCCACCTTCGCCGCCGGGGCGCGTGAAATTGCCGAGCGGCTCGAGCGTCAGCAGCTGCCGCTGAACGATCTGCCAACGCTCTTCGCGCTGATCGGCGAACGCCTGACGGTGGTGATGGGCGGCTCCAGCGGGGTATTGATGTCTATCTTCTTCACCGCTGCCGGGCAGAAGCTGGGGCAAGGCGCCAGCGTGGCCGAGGCGCTGAACGCCGGTCTGGAACAGATGAAGTTTTACGGCGGCGCCGATGAGGGAGACCGGACGATGATCGACGCTCTGCAGCCGGCCCTGGCGGCGCTGCTGGCCGAACCGGAGAATCTGCAGGCCGCTTTCGCCGCGGCGCAGGCCGGGGCGGATCGCACCTGCCAGTCAAGCAAAGCCGGCGCCGGACGCGCGTCCTATCTCAACAGCGATAGCCTGCTCGGCAACATGGACCCCGGCGCCCACGCGGTGGCGATGGTGTTTAAGGCGCTGGCGGAACGCTAAGCCTTCCCCGGTGGCGCTGCGCTTACCGGGGCGACGTAACACCGCCGAAAAGCAGGTCGGGTAAGGCGTAAGCCGCCACCCGACAAAAAACGGCACCGCCGGTAGCCCCGGGAAA
>NZ_GL882813.1:10314-13620 GCF_000195655.1 Klebsiella sp. MS 92-3 | reverse complement strand
CCCCCGCCGGTAGCCCGGATAAGGCGCGACGCGCCGCTATCCGGGTTTTACCACGATGGCTTTTTACTTGCTGTGCCAGTACGCCTGGGAACGCACCAGCTGCTGATCGATGCTCTCGTCTTCAAAGCGCGCCAGCAGCGATTTCACCACCGCGCCTTCGCCGGTCAGCCAGATAAAATAATCCTCCGCCGGTACCTTCACCTGCGCCAGACGCTCGGCGACGAAGGCCGGATTGTGGCCCACCACCCACTCGATGTTAAAGCCGTCGAGATCCGCCAGATAATCTTTATACGACGCATCGGCGATAGTAACGATGGCCGTCACCTGCGGCCTCGCCGGCAGCTGGCGTAATCCCAGCAGACGACGGAGCAGCGCCGGCATGCCGGACTCATCGCAAACATACAGCTGCCAGGCATAATCTTCCGGCACCACCAGCGAGCCACGCGGGCCGCCGATCACCAGCTTATCGCCCACTTTTGCTTCCAGCGCCCAACGGCTGGCGATACCGCCATCGTGGATATAGAAATCGTAAGCCAGCTCGTGACGTTCGGCATCGTACAGCGGCGTATAGTCGCGGGTGGCAGGCCGCACGCCTTCCCCCCAGTCAATCCCCTCCTCGGTCACCTGCGGCGGGGTAAATGCCGCGCCCGGCTCGGGGAAAAAAAGCTTGGTATGGTCGTCAAAGCCGTGAGAGGCGAAGCCTTCCAGCGCCTCGCCTCCCAGCACGATACGCTGGAACGCCGCGCCTGCGCGCTCCACGCGCAGCACCGTCAGCTCACGGAAACGCAGCTCATTGCGGACACGCTGCGGGTACTTGTCTGCTTTGGTTTTTGTCATCATCGATTGCCTTCGTGAACGGTAAATAGATATATCTAAACTTGATGCAAATGATAATGATTGCCAACTAAAAAGAATGCAAGTCTTTTTTTGATATAGTCAAAACAAACCGCATCAAAATCCACAGTCAGAAAATAATTACATATATATCAATAGATTAAAAAATAAATAGCAACCAGCATTGCGAAAATTCATTTTTTAGATATAAATTAGATATATCAAAAACAGCAGGAGGTAACCATGCGACATCATCATGAAGAGGGGCGTGGGCCACGCGGGCGCCACGGTGATCCCAGCGAACACGGCGACCATGGCCGCCGCGGCGGCGGACGTCGCCAGCGTTTCTTTGGCCACGGCGAACTGCGGCTGATCATTCTGGATATCCTCAGCCGCAGCGCCAGCCATGGCTATGAGCTGATCAAAGAGATCGAAACGCTTACCCAGGGGAACTACAGCCCCAGCCCGGGGGTGATCTATCCGACGCTGGATCTGCTCCAGGACCAGGGCCTTATCAGCGTGGAAGACGACAACGGACGCAAGAAAATCCTTATCAGCGAGGAAGGAAAACAGCTGCACGCCGAGAACCAGGAGCACCTGGCCCATATCCAGGAGCGCCTGCAGGCGCGGATGGTCGGCTGCGAGCTGCGCCGCGATCCGCAGATGAAGCGCGCGCTGGAAAACTTCAAAGCGGTCCTCGACCTGAAAGTGAACCAGCAGGCCAGCAGTGCCGCCCAGCTCAAGCAGATCATCGGCATTATTGACCGGGCGGCGATGGAGATCTCTCAGCTCGACTAAGCCTCTTTTTTCACCACCGGCTGCCCCGCGCTGGGGCAGCCCGCACCACGGCGGATCGCCCCGACCATTGCCGCCAGGCAGAAAATCTCGTCAGCTCAGGAATAAAACGTGCCAATAGTGGCGCAATGAGATTAAATTTTACACAATTCGTCTTTTACTTTGCATTTATCCCGATTTTCACCGCTTCTGCCGAACTGGCGTAATCCCTGCAATACTTAATCCAGTATCGTGTGATACGTCCGCCCCAGGAGCACATTTTGAACAGGTTACCTTCCAGCGCATCGGCTCTGGCCTGCAGCGCACACGCACTGAATCTCATTGAAAAGCGCACGCTTGATCATGAGGAAATGAAAGCACTTAACCAGGAGGTCAGGGAATACTTTAAAGAGCATGTGAATCCGGGGTTTTTAGAGTATCGAAAATCGGTCACAGCCGGCGGGGATTACGGAGCCGTAGAGTGGCAAGCGGGAGGGTTAAATACGCTTGTCGACACCCAGGGACAGGAGTTTATCGACTGCCTTGGTGGGTTTGGCATCTTCAATGTAGGGCACCGTAATCCAGTTGTGGTATCCGCCGTCGAGAATCAACTCGCGAAACAACCGCTTCACAGTCAGGAGCTGCTGGACCCGCTACGCGCGATGCTGGCGAAAACCCTGGCAGCCTTAACGCCCGGGAAACTAAAGTACAGTTTCTTCTGCAACAGCGGTACCGAATCGGTAGAGGCGGCCATCAAGCTGGCGAAAGCCTATCAGTCGCCGCGCGGTAAATTTACCTTCATCGCCACCAGCGGCGCCTTCCACGGTAAATCGTTGGGCGCGCTGTCGGCCACCGCCAAGTCGACCTTCCGCAAGCCGTTTATGCCGCTGCTGCCGGGCTTCCGCCACGTGCCGTTCGGCGATATCAACGCCATGCGCACCATGCTGAGCGAGTGCAAGAAAACCGGCGACGACGTCGCGGCGGTGATCCTCGAGCCGATTCAGGGCGAAGGGGGCGTGATCCTCCCGCCGGCGGGTTACTTACCGGCGGTGCGTAAACTGTGCGACGAGTTTGGCGCATTGCTGATCCTCGACGAAGTGCAGACCGGCATGGGCCGCACCGGCAAGATGTTCGCCTGCGAGCATGAGAACGTCCAGCCGGACATTCTGTGTCTGGCGAAAGCGCTCGGCGGCGGTGTGATGCCGATCGGCGCGACGGTGGCGACGGAAGAGGTCTTCTCGGTGCTCTTCGATAACCCGTTCCTGCACACCACCACCTTCGGCGGCAACCCGTTGGCCTGTGCGGCGGCGCTGGCGACGATCAACGTGCTGCTGACGCAAAACCTGCCGGCGCAGGCGGCGCAGAAAGGCGATATGCTGCTGGACGGTTTCCGCCTGCTGGCGCAGGAGTATCCGGACCTGGTGAATGAAGTGCGCGGGAAAGGCATGCTGATGGCTATCGAGTTTGTCGATAACGAGATTGGCTACGACTTTGCCAGCGAGATGTTCAGACAGCGGGTGCTGGTCGCCGGGACGTTAAACAACGCCAAGACGATCCGCATTGAACCGCCGCTGACGCTCACCCTTGAGCAGTGCGAACAGGTGCTGAAGGCGGCGCGCAAGGCGCTGGCGGCCCTGCGCGTTTCGGTCGAAGAGACATAATTCACACCCGCCCCCCCCCCCCCCCGGGGGGGGGGGG
>NZ_GL882813.1:2552-10227 GCF_000195655.1 Klebsiella sp. MS 92-3 | reverse complement strand
TATTTTCGCGTTATACCCCCCGCACGCCTGCCGGCATGACGCGCTCCGGCGTCAACAGCACGCTTTCGCTTCCATCCTCGGTTTCCGCGCATAACAGCATACACTCAGAAGTTTCACCGCGCATTTTGGCTTTCGCCAGGTTACACAGCACCACCACCGTTTTCCCCAGCAGATCCTCTTCGCTGTAGTAGGGCACCAGGCTGGTGACCGTCTGCAGCGTGCGGTCGCCGACATCAATCCGCGCGATGTACAGTTTGTCAGCATTGTCATGGCGTTTCACCTCGACAATCTTGCCGACGCGCATCTCCAGTTTGGCAAAATCAGCGTAAGCTACAGTATCCATCTCTCACCTCCAGTAAATTTTTACTAAAAGATAGCAAGTTTTTGCCGTTCGTCTGCATGATACTGATAATAATGCTACTTCTGTCACGCTATCGCCGGGGAAAACAGCCCTCCCACGCAGGCATTTTTTACTGAAATAAGGTGCAGGACGCGACGCTTGCTTTACAATGGATGAGCAAACATGGGCAACGTCCGATAAAGGAAAAAGATGGCAACGCTAAAAGACATTGCGACCGAAGCGGGTGTTTCGCTGGCGACGGTTTCCCGGGTGTTAAACGACGATCCCACCCTGAACGTAAAAGAAGAGACCAAGCATCGTATTCTCGAGATTGCGGAGAAGCTGGAGTATAAAAGCAGCAGCGCGCGTAAAACGCAGGTCCTACCCGTCGGCCATCATCATATCCTGGCGCTGTATAGCTACCAGCAAGAGCTGGAAATTAACGACCCTTACTATCTCGCCATTCGCCACGGTATTGAAACCCAGTGCGAAAAGCTGGCCATCGAGCTCACCAACTGCTATCTCAATAACACCCTGCCAGAGCTGAAAAAAGTCACCGGCGTATTGATTATCGGCCAGCCGACGCGCGAGCTGCGCGAGACCGCCAGCGCGCTGACCGACAATATCTGCTTTATTGATTTCCACGAAGCCGGCAGCCCGTACGATGCGGTGGATATCGACCTGGTACGCATCGCTAAAGAGGTGGTCGACTTCTTTATCCAGCAGGGCGCGTCGCGTATTGGATTTATCGGCGGCCAGGACCAGCCCGGCAAGGCCGATATTCGTGAAGTAGCGTTTGTGGAGTACGGTCAGTTGAAGGGCGTGGTTTCAGCCGATGATATCTGGCGCGGCGGTTTTTCCAGCTCGTCCGGTTATGAGCTGGCGAAGCAGATGCTGGCGCAAGCGGAGTTTCCGCGGGCACTGTTTGTCGCCTCGGACTCCATCGCCATCGGCGTGCTGCGCGCCATTCACGAACGCGGGCTGGCGATCCCGGAAGATATTTCGCTGATTAGCGTCAACGATATCCCCACCGCGCGCTTTACCTTCCCGCCGCTGTCGACGGTGCGGATCCACTCCGAAATGATGGGCAGTCAGGGAGTGAACCTGCTGATCGAGAAGGCCCGCGATGGCCGCGCCCTGCCGCTTAACGTTTTTGTTCCCAGCGTGTTGAAGCTGCGCGGCACCACCCGTTAATCCAACCACATCCCGGCGGCGCTTCGCCTGGCCGGGCTACCGGTCCTGGCCGGAACGCCATTCTGTAGGCCGGATAAGGCGCAGCCGCCATCCGGCACAAAAGCGGTTCATTTTGTGATCGAGTTAAAGTAAATCATCCCTGGCGATTTTATTTAGTAAAAGTTTTACTAAAATGAGCTTTATCTTATTAAGCCGTTCAGGGAGGCGATATGAATCGCTGGGAAAACCTTCAACTCACTCATGAAAACAGGCTGCCGCCGCGGGCGTATTTCTTCTCTTACGACTCACTGGCCCAGGCGCGGACCTTCGCCCGCGAAACCAGCAGCCGCTTCCTGTCCCTCAGCGGGCAGTGGAACTTCCGCTTCTTCACCAACCCGCAGCTGGTGCCGGAGAGCTTTACCTCGCGCTTTCAGGACGAGTGGGGGCCGATTACCGTGCCGGGCATGTGGCAGATGGAAGGCCACGGCCAGCTGCAGTACACCGACGAAGGTTTCCCCTTCCCTATCGACGTGCCCTATGTCCCGACCGATAACCCGACCGGGGCCTACCAGCGCCTGTTCACCCTCGGCGACGGCTGGCAGGGCAAGCAAACCATCATCAAATTCGATGGCGTCGAAACCTATTTCGAAGTCTACGTTAACGGCCAGTACATCGGCTTTAGCAAGGGCAGCCGCCTGACCGCCGAGTTCGATATCAGCGCGGCGGTGCAAACCGGCGACAACCTGCTGTGCGTGCGCGTTATGCAGTGGGCGGACTCCACCTATATTGAAGATCAGGACATGTGGTGGTCGGCGGGCATTTTCCGCGACGTCTATCTGGTGGGGAAAAATCCGCTGCACGTGCAGGATTTCACCGTGCGCACCGATTTTAACGATGACTACATCGACGCGACCCTCTCCTGCCAGCTGACGCTGGAAAACCTGGCTCCGCAGACGGCGGCGGCAACGCTGGAATATACCCTGTTCGACGGCGAAAAGGCGCTTTATTCGGGCAACGTCGGTCAACTGCAGGTCAGCCAGCAGCTAAACACCGGCTTCACGATTGATGTGAGCGCGCCGCAGCAGTGGTCGGCGGAAAGCCCGTATCTCTATCATCTGGTGCTGACGTTAAAGAACGCCGCCGGCGAGGTGCTGGAAATCATTCCGCAGCGCGTCGGTTTCCGCGATATCAAAGTGCGTGACGGCTTGTTCTACATCAACAACCGCTACGTAATGCTGCACGGCGTGAACCGCCACGATAACGACCATCTGAAAGGCCGCGCGGTCGGCATGGATCGCGTGGAAAAAGATCTGCTGTTGATGAAGCAGCACAACATCAACTCGGTACGCACCGCTCACTATCCGAACGACCCGCGTTTCTATGAAATGTGCGACATCTACGGATTGTTCGTGATGGCGGAAACCGACGTGGAGTCCCACGGTTTCGCCAACGTCGGCAACCTCAGCGCCATCACCGACGACCCGGCCTGGGAACACATCTACGTTGAGCGCATCGTGCGCCACGTGCACGCGCAGAAAAACCATCCGTCTATCGTCATCTGGTCGCTGGGTAACGAATCCGGCTATGGCTGCAACATCCGCGCCATGTACCACGCCACCAAAGCGCTGGATGATACCCGGCTGGTGCACTACGAAGAGGATCGCGACGCCGAGGTGGTGGATATCATCTCCACCATGTACACCCGCGTGCCGCTGATGAACGAATTTGGCGAGCATCCGCATGAAAAACCACGCATTATCTGTGAGTACGCCCATGCGATGGGCAACGGTCCCGGCGGATTAACTGAATATCAGAATGTTTTTTACCAGCACGACTGTATCCAGGGCCACTACGTGTGGGAATGGTGCGACCACGGTATTCAGGCCAGCGACGATAACGGCGCGGTGTGGTACAAATTCGGCGGCGATTACGGCGACTACCCGAACAACTACAACTTCTGCCTTGATGGGCTGATTTTCTCCGACCAGACGCCGGGGCCGGGCCTGCGCGAATATAAACAGGTCATCGCCCCGGTGAAAGTACAGGCGCGGGATATCTGCCGCGGCGAACTGCGGGTGGAAAACAAATTATGGTTCTCCACTCTCGATGACTACACCCTGCGCGTTGAAGTCCGCGCCGAAGGCGAAACGCTCTCCAGTCAGTTGCTGAAAGTGAAAGACCTGGCGCCGAACAGCGGCCGCGACCTGCAAATCGCCCTGCCGCAGCTCGACGAACGTGAAGCTTTCGTCAACATCATGGTGACCAAAGATTCGCGCACCCCGTATAGCGAAGCCAATCACGATATCGCCATCTATCAGTTCCCGCTTAAAGCGCGAACCGCCGCGCGAACCCCGCTGTTAAACGCCAGCGCCACGCCGCTGCAGATTGTCGATGAACGCCTCAGCTACACCATCTGCGGCCATAACTTCCGCGTGGTGTTCAGCAAGGTTAGCGGCAAACTGAGCGAATGGCAGGTCAACGGCGTCGACCAGGTAACCCGCGAGCCGAAGATTAACTTCTTCAAACCAATGATTGATAACCATAAACAGGAATACGAAGGACTGTGGCAGCCGGCCCACCTGCAGATAATGCAGGAGCATCTGCGCGAATTCAGCGCTGAAATAGAGGGCGAAACGGTGGTGATCACCACCCGCAGCGTGATTGCGCCGCCGGTGTTCGACTTCGGTATGCGCTGTACCTATCGCTGGCAGATTACCCCGCAGGGCCACATCAACGTTGAACTGGCCGGCGAGCGCTACGGCGACTATCCACACATCGTCCCATGCATCGGCTTTATGCTGGGCATTAACGGTGAGTTCGACCAGGTGAACTACTATGGCCGCGGGCCGGGCGAGAACTACGCCGACAGCCAGCAAAGCAACATCATTGATATCTGGCATACCACCGTCGACGATATGTTCGTCAATTATCCATTCCCGCAGAACAACGGTAATCGTCAGCACGTGCGCTGGGCATCGTTCAGCGACCGCCACGGCAGCGGTCTGCTGGTCGTTCCGCGCAATCCGCTCAACGTCAGCGCATGGCACTTTACGGCAGAAAACCTGCACGCCGCCCAGCACTGCAACGAACTGCAGCGCAGCGATGACATCACCCTGAATATCGATGCGCAACTGCTCGGCCTCGGCTCCAACTCCTGGGGCAGCGAAGTGCTGGATAGCTGGCGCGTCTGGCTCAACACCTTCAACTATGGCTTTACGCTGCTGCCGCTGGAGGGCGGATGCGGCACCTCGCAGGTACTGGCGAACCATAGCTTCGGCGCCGGTTTCTTTTCCCCCGTTGCACACAGCGAGGCTGAACAATGAGAATTCTCGATAATTTAGAACAGTTTAAGCAGGTTTATCATAGCGGCCGCAAATGGCAGCGCTGCGTGGAAGCCATCAATAACATCGACAACATCCGCCCGGGCGTGGCGCATTCCATTGGCGATTCGCTCTCCTATCGGGTGGAAACCGATAGTACGACCGACGCGCTATTTGTCGGCAACCGCCGCTACTTTGAGGTGCACTATTACCTGCAAGGGCAGCAGAAAATCGAGTTTGCCGCCAAAGAAAATCTGCAAACCGTGGCCTGCTACCGCGACGAAACCGATCGCGAGTACCTGAAAGGGATCGGTGAAACGGTGAAGGTTCACGAAGGGCAGATGGTGATTTGCGATATCGACGAAGCCTACCGCTTTATCTGCGATGCGCCGGTAAAAAAAGTGGTGCTGCGAGTCACGGTTGAAGACGGATACTTCCTCAATAAGTAAACCCGCGTTAAGCGACAAGGGAGGTCAACGGGTACGCCCGTTGGCCTTTCGGTTCCAGCCCGCTAAAGCGGGTAGATGAATGATTGGAGGACGTATGTCCGAGTCTGTACGTGCCAAAATCGGCAAGTTCGCGCTGCTATCGATGGCCTTTACCGCCGTCTTTAACGTGCGAAATATCGTCAATAATAACATTGAGTTAGGTCTCAGTTCCGCGCCTATCTTCTTATTCGCCACTATCGTTTACTTTATCCCGTTCGTGTTTATCATCGCCGAATTCGTCTCGGCTAACAAACACTCTGAATCCGGGATGTACGCGTGGCTGAAGCAGCCGCTGGGTACCCGCGCCGCCTATCTTGGTTCCTTCCTCTACTGGTTTGTGAACCTGTTCTTTTTCCTCTCGCTGTTGCCGAACGTGGTGGCCTACGCCTCATACGCGATCACCGGTTACGCGATCCCCTTCTCGCCGATGGTGACCTCGCTTATCTCCATCGTGCTGTTCGCCATGGCCACCCATATATCCACCAAAGGGGCGACCTGGCTGGGTAAAATTTCCGAATGCGTGGCCTACGGCGTGTTCGCTTTGTTCGCGATTTACGTCGTCGGCGCGCTGACCGCACTGGGTTCCGGTCACGTCCCGGCGCAGCCGATTACCCTGGCGGCGATGGAGCCGACCATCAACTGGGCGACGCTCGGTATCATGTGCTGGATTTTCCAGGCCGCGGGCGGCGCGGAAACCGTTGCCGCCTACCTCAACGACACCAAGGGCGGGCAGAAATCCTTTATTAAAGTCATCATCACCGCCGGGGTGCTGATTGGCGGTATGTATGCCTTAGGTTCGCTGCTGGTTAACGTCTTTGTCGCCCGTGAAAACCTGACCTACGCCGGCGGAATGGTGGAAATCTTTACCGGTCTCGGCGCCTACTTCCACATTTCTGAAGCGCTGATGGGCCGCTTCGTCGGCATCATCCTGTTTATCGCTATCTTCGGCAGCATGATGATGTGGACCGCCGCGCCGGTCAAAATCCACTTCTCGGAAATCCCGAAGGGTATCTACGGCCAGAAAACCACCGAGTTGAACGCTCACGGCGTGCCGGTACGCGCCGCCTGGTGGCAGTTCCTGTTCGTCTTCCTGATGTTGATTGTTAACGGCTTCGGCTCCGCCAGCGTGCAGCAGATGATGAACACCGCCATTAATCTCACCGCCGGTACCGCCATGCTGCCGCCGCTGTTCATCATGGCCGCCTACTTCGTCTTCCGCTGGAAACACGATGACACGCCGCGCGACTTCCGTATGGGCTCAAGGAAAGTGGGCATGAGCGTGGTATCGATGCTGATAGTGATTTTCGTGGTTAGCATGACCGCTTCCGCCTTCCCGCCGGGCGTCGATCTGGTTAACGCTTTCTTTATCAACGTCTTTATGACCGCGGTCTTCTCCGGCCTGGCGTGGTGGTGGATCACCCGCTTTGAAAAAAAGCAGCAACGTCTGCGCGCCGCGGCGCCGGTTAACGCTGCCGCCGCCGGTAAATAACGTTCCTGTCGTCCCGCCCCCCCCCCCCCGCGGCGGGCGGGGGGGGGGGGGGAAGGTCAGGGAGTACATTCATGCATCATGGCCTTAAACACCGTATTCAGGCGATGCGGGACAAACTGGAAGGGCGCGCCCCTGTCGCTGAAATTCAGGGTAGTTCGCAGCTTTTTGTCACCCCCTCCCCGGAATGTCGCCGGCTGGTTGAGCTGGCTGATGTCCGGGAAACCGATCGCATTCTGGAACCCAGCGCCGGAACGGGCGCCATACTGCAGGCGATCAGGGATGCAGTTCCCCGGGCGAAGTGTGACGCCGTGGAGCTGCACGCCGGGTTAGCCCGTCACCTGCAGGCGCATTTCCCGGAGGTCCGGATCTGGTGCGGAGATTTTCTCGAATATCATCCGGAGCGCCGGTATACACGAATTATCATGAATCCGCCGTTTCATCGCGGTGATGATATCCGGCATATCCGGCGGGCATTAACTCTGCTTGAGCCTGGCGGGATTCTGACTGGAATATGTCTGGACGGCCCGCGTCAGCAAAAGGCGCTGGAGTCCCTGGCGGACGTCTGGGAGCCGTTGCCGCGGGGAACATTCACGTATACCCAGGTAGCGACCGCCATCCTCAGAATAACCGTCTGATGACACGTTAAGCAGGCGGGGCACCTGTCCCCGTCTGGCCGCGCCTCGAAAGACCGCGCGCCTGCGGCGCCGGGAAAACCTGGCCGCGCTGACGCGCCGCCCGCATTTCCTTTCCGCGTCTTCCCTGTTTGCTGCCTGCTGTCTGCCTGCTTCCTCTTCTTCTCCCTGCTGTGATGCCTCTTTTTAACCCTTAAAGGCTTTAAAAACATACCCACACTGGACACCTTCGG
>NZ_GL882813.1:0-2542 GCF_000195655.1 Klebsiella sp. MS 92-3 | reverse complement strand
GGGGGGGGGGGGGGGATTTTTTTATCCCTCGCCTGATTACGTATTACTCAACCTTTTTCGTGATCGAGTTAAAGCTATTCGGTTTCTTTACTTCTATTTACTAAAAGTTTTACTAAAATCGACATTAATTCTTAACTACCTCTACCCTACAAACAACACAACCCCCTTCAGCGACCCTCTGAAGGACAATGTGTGGAGATGTGTTATGTCTGATACTAAACGTAATACCATCGGCAAGTTCGGCCTGTTATCGCTGACCTTTGCCGCCGTTTACAGTTTCAATAACGTCATCAACAACAATATCGAACTGGGGCTGGCGTCGGCGCCGATGTTCTTCCTCGCTACCCTGTTCTACTTCATTCCGTTTTGCCTGATTATCGCCGAGTTCGTGTCACTGAATAAAAACTCCGAGGCCGGGGTTTACGCCTGGGTGAAGAGTTCGCTCGGCGGCCGTTGGGCGTTTATCACCGCCTATACCTACTGGTTCGTAAACCTGTTTTTCTTCACCTCGCTGCTGCCGCGCGTGATCGCCTATGCCTCTTACGCCTTCCTCGGCTACGAATACATTCTGACGCCGTTTGCCACCACCGTGCTGAGCATGGCGCTGTTCGCTTTCTCCACCTGGATCTCCACCAACGGCGCGAAAATGCTGGGGCCTATCACCTCCGTTACCTCATCGCTGATGCTGCTGCTGACGCTCTCCTATATTTTGCTGGCCGGTACCGCGCTGGTGGGCGGCGTACAGCCAGCGGATCCGATCACCGTCGAGGCGATGATCCCTGACTTCAACTGGGCGTTCCTTGGTATTACCACGTGGATCTTTATGGCGGCGGGCGGCGCGGAATCGGTGGCGGTATACGTCAACGATGTGAAAGGTGGCTCGAAATCCTTTGTCAAAGTGATCATCCTCGCCGGGATCTTCATCGGCGTGCTTTACTCGATCTCCTCCGTGCTGATCAACGTCTTCGTCAGCAGTAAAGAGCTGAAGTTTACCGGCGGATCGGTGCAGGTGTTCCACGGCCTGGCGGCTTACTTTGGCCTGCCGGAAATTCTGATGAACCGCTTCGTCGGCCTCGTTTCGTTTACCGCGATGTTTGGCTCGCTGCTGATGTGGACCGCCACCCCGGTTAAAATTTTCTTCTCGGAAATCCCCTCCGGCATCTTTGGTAAGAAAACCGTCGAGCTCAATGAGAACGGCGTCCCGGCGCGCGCGGCCTGGATCCAGTATCTGATCGTTATTCCGCTGATGATTATCCCGACGCTGGGATCCAACACCGTGCAGGATCTGATGAACACCATCATCAACATGACCGCCGCCGCTTCCATGCTGCCGCCGCTGTTCATCATGCTGGCCTACCTCAACCTGCGCCGCAAACTCGACCATCTGCCGCGCGATTTCCGCATGGGCTCGCGTACCACCGGCATCGTGGTGGTATCCATGCTGATTGTGATTTTCGCCATCGGCTTCGTCGCCTCAACCTTCCCAACCGGCGGCAACATCCTGACCATTATTTTCTACAACGTCGGCGGGATCGTGATTTTCCTTGGCTTCGCGTGGTGGAAATACAGCAGATACGTCAAAGGATTAACCCAGGAACAACAACAAATAGAAGCGGCTCCGGCTTCCCATACCTCTTAAATACCTTAAAAAAATGAAAACTAACTCTTACTTATACGGGGCACTCGTTGCCCTGGCTTTTTGCGCCCCTGCGGCGGCCGCTGAGACTGTCCATCCGGCCGAGCACGACGATACCAAAACGCCGGAATTAACCACCACCTCCTATCGCTTTTACGGCGAATTGGGAGTTGGCGGATATATGGATTTAGAAGGCGAGGATAAACATAAATACAGCGATGGCACCTATATCGAGGGCGGGCTGGAGGTCAAAAACGGCCACTGGTTCGGGCTGATTTACGGCGAAGCCTGGACGGTACAGGCCGATAGCCAGGGCAATGCCTGGACGCCGGGCCACAGCTGGGGCGGCGTGGAAGGCGGCCTTAACCGCCTCTATGGCGGCTATAAAAACGATAACAACACCGAGATCATGCTCAGCCTGCGCCAGGACTCGTCGCTGGACGACCTGCAGTGGTGGGGCGACTTTACCCCCGATCTGGGTTACGTGATCCCCAATACCCGCGACATCATGTACGCGCTGAAGGTACAAAACCGCAGCGGCGATTTCCGCTATAGCGTCACCGCCACGCCGGCCGGGCATCACGATGAAAGCAAGGCCTGGCTGCACTTCGGCAAATATGACCGCTATGACGATAAGTACACCTATCCGGCGATGATCAACGGCTACGTACAGTACGACATCGTCAAAGACGTCACCTGGATGAACGGCCTTGAAGTGACCGACGGCACCGGGCAGCTATTCCTGACCGGCGTTCTGTCGCCCAATCTGGCCTTCCGCGCCTGGCACCATACCGGCCGCGCCAAAGGGCTGGATGTCCCCGGCAGCGAAACCGGCTTTATGGCCAGCGCCATGTATGAAGCATTAAGCGGGCTCTACTTCTCCACCGCATACAGCTACGCCAAACA
>NZ_GL882812.1:0-1513 GCF_000195655.1 Klebsiella sp. MS 92-3 | reverse complement strand
TCCGGTAACGGGTATCCCTACCGCGACATTATTTTGCGGAGGCCGTTTTTATTCAAGTCATCTTGTTGCCGTTGTCTGTAACCATTTGCTGTTCCTGCAAAAACAGGGAAATTTCAGAAGGATCGCTGCCAGTCCGGAGAATCGTTATCTAATAAAATGTAATATACTGAAGTACAGTGCATTTATTCTGAGTGGAGTGATTATGAATACGGGTTTAAGGCAGGTTCTGCGATATGCAGGCGTCCCGGTTGACGCCGCTGAACCGGTGCGCCGGCAATTCGGTAGCCGCCTGATTTTAATCGTGACGGTTGCTCTTCTTCCGCTGTTGATTGTTGACGTCCCTCTGTGGCTATTTGTGCTCTCTCAGATTATCTGGGGAAGCGGTATGTACATTGGTATCTCCGTGGCCAGTGATAAACCAGATCGCCGATAAGCTCAGAACGAGAGGTCTCCCGGGCCGCCTGGTGACGGGCAGCTGATAAACTGGCGCCATGCCATCAACACCGGATAAGGACGTCGCCGGCTTGTCTTTGCCGCCGGCTCCGCTTTGTCCGGCCCCCTCCCTCCGGTCTGCGGCCTTTATACGCAGCCATCGCGTCGCGATGCCAGCTTCTGCTTTTCTCCCTGCGCTCGTAAACCGCGACAGGGGACCTCATGTTGTATCTCCTGCATCGCTTCGGGTAGTGCCGTGCCTTCACTTTAGCCCGGCCGCTGCAGATGCAAGGGTTCGCTGGCGCCGCCATCCTCGCCCGGTCGCAGTTTTTTTATGAAGCTCGCCGTTCTTCCCGTCGTTTTCTCGCTCAGGTTTCGCTCTAAAACCGTCCAGACCAGCTTCGTGCTTTATCTGCGCTGCGGCCTCCGGTGTCGCCCTTGCATCTTCCGCTTTCCGCCGGGCTGTCGTGTCGGCACGGCACAACCCGGTGCCGCAATCTTATGAACCTGTGGAGGTTGCTATGTATCATGCCCGTCAAACCATGCTGAATGTAGAGGAGTCCGACCGTCTCTCGTTCCTGCCGGATCTGTTTGGTAACGATTTTCTGGCCGGAGAGATGCAGGTCTATGCGCTCGCTGAGAAACACATCACCGATTACTGCGGAGGCTTCTGGCATTTCATCCGTATTCCGGAGGGCGGCGGCTACATGATGCCTGACGGTGACCGTTTCCATCTGACTAACCCGGATAACTGGTTTGATCGGTCCGTCAGCGCGGATGCGGCCGGAGTTATCATTACGGCGCTGGCGATCAACCGCCGTATCTGGCTGCACCATGAACGCGGTGATGCTGCCCTGACACGCCACCTGATGCTGCGGGAATCGCAGCTGTGGAATTTCATTGACTCTCATGACGAATGCGCTGCTATTTACGCGGCTCTGGACTGATACTATATCGGGGCGCCCGACGCCCCGTTTAAGGTCTGAGACGGCACGATCTGTGAGGAGCTTACCCGGCTTTGCAGATCGGTGCGGCCGCGCGAAAATCCTGGCAGGCTTCGCCTGCCGGTGAGGCGGGTTGC
>NZ_GL882811.1:19917-23622 GCF_000195655.1 Klebsiella sp. MS 92-3 | reverse complement strand
AATGGCCATATCCGGCGAGGCGGCGGTGGTTTCCGGGTTAGTAATCACGTCGACCTTTTTGTTGGCCGCGGCGTCGATTTTTGCCTGGCGGTCGGCCAGCGCTTTATCAACGGCTTTGGCGACGATGGCGTCGATCTGTTCCTGCGTAAATTCTTGCGCCATGACAGAAATTGGGCACAGCGCGGCGACCACCGCCATGGCTAAAGGCAGTTTTTTTACAGTATTCATGGTTATCTCGCTTTAATAATTAATATATTTCAGATAATAACCATCCCATTCTGGCTAGAATAAATAGCCAAAATAAGCTGATTTGTTTTTTAGGGTACAGCGACGCCGGAGAATAATATTCTCGCTAACGTTATTCCATATTAATTAACGCTGGTACAGATGGATTAATTCTTCTGAGAACTCGCGGGCCAGCAGCGAATTCATCAAATGATCCTGGGCATGTACCATAATCAGCGTCATGGGCTGACGCGCTTCACCGGCATCCTGCCCGATGAGCTGGGTTTGCATCTGATGCGCCCGGCGGGCGTAGCCGTCGGCCTCGTTTAAGAGTAAGCGCGCTTCGTCGATATTTCCGGTTCGGGCCGCATGCAGCGCTTCAAAACATAATGAGCGTGACTGTCCCGCATTAACGATAATTTCCATTACCGCATCTTCTAATTCAATCATGTGTATTCCTGAGGTATTTATTATTTAATAATGCAGTGAAAGTCCATTTTCTGCATTATTACGCTGTCATCTTATTATCTCTCCGGAAGGAGAGGGATTAGCTAACGGTTTCTGCTACCGGAACGCTATTTTTGGCTTTCTCAACTTCGGTTTTCATTAAGGAACGTTCATAAGCGCGCAGGAACGGCAGGTAAATGACCGCCGACATCACCATGCAGATGAGACACATCACCACCGGGCTCAGGGTCCAGTTAGCCGCCCACGACGCGCCAATTGGGGCCGGCGTAGTCCACGGCGTCAGCGAGACCACCTGGCTCAGCCAGCCAAGACGCGTCGCGCCGTAAGCCAGCACCGCGTTGACCATCGGTACGCAGACGAAGGGGATAAACATCATCGGGTTCATGATGATCGGCGCCCCGAACAGAATCGGCTCGTTGATATTAAAGAAGCTCGGCACGATGCCCATCTTGCCGATGGTGCGCAGATGGGTGGCCCGGCTACGCAGCAGCAGGAAGGCCAGCGGCAGGGTAGAACCGACGCCGCCAATCAGCAGATAGTGATCCCAGAAGCCCTGCAGGTAGACGTGCGGCAGTACCGTGCCAGCCGCCAGCGCCGCCTGGTTTGCCGACAGGTTGGCCATCCAGAACGGGTTCATAATGCCGGTAACAATCAGCGAGCCGTGGATACCGGCGAACCAGAAAATCTGGCACATCAGAACAGAGAGCAAAATCGCCGGCAGCGAGTCGGAGGCGGAAACCAGCGGCTCCAGCAGATGCATGATCGCCTGCGGCAGGATCATCCCGGTCTGCGCTTCGATAAACAGATTCAGCGGATGCAGAGTCGCAATAACCACCAGCACCGGGATCAGGATTTCAAACGAACGGGCGACGCCGGTGGGGACCTCTTTCGGCAGACGAATCGTAATGTTGTTTTGCTTCAGCCACGCGTAAACGCGGGTGGAGTAGATGGCGGTGATCAGCGCGGTGAAAATGCCCTGACCGGACAGATACTGAGTGGAAATTTTGCCATCGGCATAGGGTGCGGCGACCAGCAGGAAAGCCATAAACGCCAGCAGACCGGACATCACCGGATCGAGCTGAAACTGACGACCGAGGCTGGCGCCAATGCCGACCGAGATAAAGAAGGTCATCACGCCCATGCTGAGGTTAAACGGCAGCATCAGCTGTTCGCGGTAGTGCTGGGAGAAATCAAGCCAGCCGCGGGCAAAGCCGTTGGTGGTATCGGGTGAAAACGGCGGAAAGATAAATACCAGCATGAAAGAGCCGATGATCATAAACGGCAAGGCGGCAGTGAAGCCATCGCGGATAGCGATAACGTATTTCTGCTGCCCAAGGCGTCCTGCCAGCGGAGTAATAGATTGCTCGATCACGGCAATCATGGACTGATACAGAGAACTCATTTCAACACCTCTCAGTGCGCCGCTGGGATCAGCGACAGAGCATAATTCAGGACGTTGTCTCCCCGCTGCATACCGTAGTCCATCGTATCGATGGGCTGAACGGGAATGTTCAGGGAAGCCGCTTTGTCAGACAGGGTTTTCAACATGTATTTCACCTGGGGGCCAAGCAACACCACCTGATACTGCGGAAACTGCATGTCAAATTCGGAAACGCCATAGGCGTCAATCTGCACCGGCAGGTCACGTTCATTCGCCGCCTCAACCATCTTTCTGACCAGCAGACTGGTGGACATCCCGGCAGAGCAGCACAGCATAATCTTGTACATCGACGACCATCCTCAAAATGTAAAAAGTTATTGCGTGGGTGATTTGATATCAGACGGAAACCGGTTTCCATTTATAAAAAGCAGAACTGTGATAGTGGTCAAGATCTCCTGCTTATAGGGCGGATTTATTGGATTTCGCTCACATTATTCTGTCGATTTGGCGATGTTTTGCGCTGAAATGGAAAATCGGTTTCCAAACAAATGGCGAAATGGATATACTGCGCTGGTCATAATTGAAGCGATTCAGGTTTACAGGATTTTGGCGGGACGCGGCGCCCGCGCAGGGGAAAATGATGTCGACAATCAATGATGTTTCACGACTTGCCGGGGTTTCCAAAGCCACGGTGTCGCGAGTGTTGAGCGGCTCACGTGGCGTGAAGGAAGCCAGTCGTCAGGCGGTGCTGCAGGCGGCGGAAGCGCTCAATTACCGGCCAAACATGATAGCCCAGTCGTTACTCAGCCAGTCCACCGGCTGCATCGGCGTCATCTGCGCCCAGGACAACATCAATCAAACCACCAGCTATCTCTACGCCCTGGAAAAACAGCTCAGCCAGCACCAGAAACACCTGCTGCTGCGCTTCGCCAACACCAGCCACGGCGTGATGAACTCTCTGGAGGAGTTGACCTGCGGGCTGTGCGATAACGTGCTGATCATCGGCGCGCGTTTTCCTCTGAATATTAACCGCCCGGACGTGGTGCTGGTGGACTGCCTCGATAGCGAAGGCGACAACAGTATTCAGTTCGATCATGCTTTCGCCGCCGAAACCGCCTGTCACTATCTGATTAGCCAGGGGAGACGGCAGATTGCGCTGATTCATCCGCAGAGCAGCGGCTTTGCCGACCAGGTGCTGCTGGGCTACAAGCACGCGCTGGAAAAAAACTTTTTGCCGTTTAATCGCAACCTGGTGTTTCTGGATAACACCTCGCCGTCGGTGGCGGTGCAGGAGCTGGTCAATAACGCCACGACGCTGAACTTTAACGCGCTGCTGGTGAGCGATGAACAGCAGGCGCAGCGCGTGGTGCCGCAGCTGCAGGCGTTTAACCGCGCCGTTCCGCAAAATGTCATGGTGTTTAGCCTCGCCGGATCGTTACAGCTGCCCGGTATCCCGACTATCCCGGCGATTGAATATTCCATGGACGCGATGGCGTCGCGGATCGTCAACTGGCTGACCGAGAAAACGGACAACCCGGGCGGCAGCCCGCTGCGCGGCGATTTAATTATTCCGAAGCACTAAACGCTGCTCTTGCCCTGACCCCCCCCCCCCCCCCCGCGGGGGGGTTTTT
>NZ_GL882811.1:14798-19843 GCF_000195655.1 Klebsiella sp. MS 92-3 | reverse complement strand
AACCGCTGCTCTTGCCCTGCCCCGCCGCCGTTGGCTGCGGGTTTTTTGCTGGCTGGTTTTTGTCGTATCCCTCACATTATAAATAAAACTCATATCTGACGCCGGATTTTCGAACCGGACAGCCTGCGTGACCTGCCTTAAGTTGAGTACGAAAGTTCCACTCAAAAAACACTAACCAGAACATTCGTACCGCCTGCTTGAGGAAGTCACCCTATGAATCACACGAACGTTGTCGATGTGAAAGCGTGGATAGATACCCGCCCGGTCTCGCGCTTTCAATGGAACGTGCTGCTGCTCTGTTTCATCATCATTATGCTGGATGGGTATGACGCCGCGGTGATGGGCTTTGTCGCCCCGGCGCTCATTGAGGACTGGGGCATCAGCCGGGCCGAAATGGGGCCGATTCTTGGGGCGGCCATGTTCGGCGTCGCCATTGGCGCCCTGGTAGCGGGTCCGCTTTCTGACCGCTACGGCCGAAAGCGAATTTTACTCTGGTCGGTGGCGCTGTTTGCGCTGTTCAGCCTGGCCGGCGCCGTGGCGCAAAGCCCGACGCAGCTGGCGCTGATGCGTTTTCTCACCGGCCTTGGCCTTGGCGCCGTAATGCCCAACTGCGTCACGCTGGTGGCGGAATATATGCCGGAGCGGCGTAAAGGGGTGATGATCACCCTGATGTACAGCGGTTTTAACGTGGGTTCCGGCCTCGGCGGCTTTATCGCCGCCGGTTTGTTATCGCATTACAGCTGGCACTCGGCGCTGGTTTTTGGCGGCGTGCTGCCGCTCGTGGTGCTCCCCTTTATGATCGTGATGTTGCCAGAGTCGGCGATGAACATGGTGGCGCGCCGACTACCGGGCGAGCAGATTGCCAGGGCGCTTAACCGGCTTGGGGGCCAGTTTACGGCTGAAACCGTTTTCCAGCTGAATGCGCCGCCCATCACGCGGAGCAGCAAAGTGGCGCAGCTGTTCCGGCATGGCTATGCCCGCGGCACGATAGCGCTGTGGTTAACCTATTTTATGGGGCTGTTCGTGATTTACCTGCTGAACGGCTGGCTGCCAACCATTCTCCGCTCCGGCGGCCTGTCGCTGCAGCAGGCGGCGATGATGACCGGCTTGTTCCAGCTCGGCGGCCCGCTGGGCGGGATCCTTGTCGGTATGCTGATGGATCGCGCTTCGGCGAAAGCCGTGATTGCGGCAACCTATTTCCTCGGCTGTCTGTGCCTGTTGTCCCAGGGGGTGATGGATTTCGGTTCGGCGGCGCTGTCGGTGCTGATTTTTATCAGCGGGATGTGCATTAACGGCGCGCAGAACGGTCTGCAGGCCTATTCGCCAGCCTATTATCAAACCGAGATCCGCGCTACCGGAGTCAGCTGGATGCATGGTATAGGCCGTACCGGGGCTATCCTCAGCTCCACGCTGGGCGGGATGCTGATGCTGGCCGTGCCGGGACACTCGTCGATCTTTTTGGTGCTTGCGCTGCCGGCCTGCCTGGCGGGGATCTGTATTTTGTTGCACCGTATGAATCACGCTAAGCCTCGACTCACAGAGGCAGAACTTGACGCTTTGTCATCCCCCCTCGAACACCGATAAGTGGAGTTATCTGATGGCTAACATTCTCGGCGGTATCGCCGTCTCTCATACCCCGACTATCGGCTTCGCGGTCGATCATCATAAACAGCAGGACCCGGCGTGGGCGCCGATCTTCCAGAGCTTCGAACCGCTGCAGCGCTGGCTGGAGGAGAAAAAACCGGATGCGCTGGTGTACATCTTTAATGACCATGTGACCGCCTTTTTCTTCGATCACTATTCGACTTTTACGCTGGGAATCGATAGTCAATATGACGTTGCCGATGAGGGCGGCGGACCGCGCTGCCTGCCGCCGGTCCAGGGCAACGCGGCGCTCTCAAGGCACATTGGCGCCAGCCTGATGGCCGACGAGTTTGATATGTCGTTCTTTATGGATAAAAAGCTCGACCACGGCCTTTTCTCGCCGCTTTCGGCGCTGTTGCCCTGGGATGAAGCGCTGGGGTGGCCGACGGCGGTGATCCCGTTACAGATCGGCGTGCTGCAATTTCCGGTACCGAGCGCGCGCCGTTGTTACAAACTCGGCCAGGCGCTGCGCCGGGCGATTGAAAGCTTCCCGGAAGATATCAATGTGGCGATTGTCGCGACCGGCGGGCTCTCGCATCAGGTTCATGGCGAGCGCTGCGGATTTAATAATCCCGACTGGGATGCCCAGTTTGTAGATATGCTGGTTAATGACCCGGAAAAGCTTACCGAAATGACCCTTGGCGAATATGCCGAGCTGGGGGGGATGGAGGGGTCCGAAGTGATCATGTGGCTGGTGATGCGCGGCGCGCTATCAGCCAATGTCACCGAAACCTGGCGCGACTATTACCTGCCGTCGATGACCGGTATCGCCACGCTGATCCTTGAGAACAATGCGCGCCTGCCCCCCGTCGATACCCTGACGCGCCATCGCCAGCATATGGCGCAGCAGCTGGCCGGGGTGGAGAAACTGCCGGGAACCTATCCTTTTACCCACGAGCGCAGCCTGAATGGCTTGCGGCTTAACCGTTTCCTGCATCGGCTGATTGAGCCTGCCTGGCGCGAACGTTTTCTGCAGTCGCCTCAGTCGCTTTATGCCGAAGCCGGACTGAGTGAGGAGGAACAGCAGTTGCTCAACGCGCGCGACTGGCGGGGATTAATTCAGTATGGCGCCAGCTTCTTCCTGCTGGAGAAAATGGGCGCGGTGGTCGGCGTATCCAACCTGCATATTTACGCCGCGATGCGCGGGCAGACGCTGGAGGCGTTTCAGCAAACGCGCAACCAGCAGGTAACCTATTCGGTGGCGGGTAAACGTTAAACGGCCCCGTCCTGAACCTGCTGATAAATAAAACGCAACAGCGCCTGCGTCGCCGGGGAGGGCAGGCTACCGGCGCGAAACGTCAGCCCGATACGCCGGGTGGTATCGGGCAGGGGAACCGGCAACACGCTGAGCAGCCCATTGTCAGTTTCAAAACGCATCTGGCTGGCGGAGACCGCCGCCAGCATGTCGGAGCCCTGCAGCAATCCTCGCACCATCGCCGCATCCCCGGTCTCCACCGTCGGCTGGGGCAGCGGCAGCCCCAGGGTGACAAACGCCTTATCCAGCAAATTGCGCGCCGGCGCGTTGGCGCGCGGCAGCACCCATTGCGCTGTCGCCAGCTGGCTGCGCGGGTCCGGATGGCGCAGCAGCGGGTGGTTATTACGCAGTAAAATCAACATATCCTCTTCGAATAACGCTTCGCTACAGAGGTCCGGGAGATCTTCATCCTGGCGCAGGGCGCCGATAATAAAATCGATATTACCTGCCCGCATATCGGCGACCAGCGACTCATACGGGCTTTCATTGGTCATGAGGGTGATGCCCGGGTGCTGGGCCAGAAAGGCGGCGATGGCGGAGGGCAGTAGCCGGGTCCGGCTCAGCGGCAGGGCGCCAATGCGCACGGTGCCCTCCAGCACCCCGCGACGGGCAGCGAGATCGCTCCAGATGTTTTCCAGCTCGTTGAGCGCTCTGCTCACCGGGGGATAGAGTAGCTCCGCGGCAGGCGTGGGACGCACCCCCTCTGGCGTCCGGCGAAATAGCGCCGAATCCGCTCCTTTTTCCAGGACCTTCAGCGCGGCACTGACCGCCGGCTGAGTGATCCCCAACTGTTGCGCGACGGTTTGGGTATGGTTGACGTGATAGAGCTGAATAAAAATGGCTAAGCGGCGGGTATTGAACAGCCAGCCGGCGTCCGCCAGCGGGCCGCTGCTGCGGGTATGGTGCTTCTGCAGCAGCGCCGGGATGGCCTGCAGGTCGTCAATCGCCCGCCGGGCGCGCGGCAGGATGCACTTGCCATACTCGGTGGGCACCATGCCGCTGTAATGGCGTTCGAACAGCGTGACGTTCAACGCGGCTTCAAGATCGCGAATAGCCCGGGTTATCGCTGACTGCGTGCGGAATAAGTCATCGGCCGCGCGTGAGACGCTACCGCGCAGCGCGACCTGACAGAAAAAGCGCAGCTGCATGATATTTATAATTTTATCGTGCTTTCTCTTTAGCATTGTTCGTCAGGCCTGAAAAAGTGAGTGAGACGACAACATAAATAAAAATCATAGCCTTCGCAAGTTAACGAATTACCTCCCCACGACGGGACATGACAAGCTGAAAAAAACAACAGAGGAAGCCATCATGTCTCATCCGGTTAGCGAAAAAAGTGCCCTTGTCGTCAGCGCCCACTCGGCCGATTTCGTCTGGCGCGCGGGCGGTGCGATAGCGCTGCATGCCCTGCAGGGCTATCAGGTCCATGTGGTCTGTTTATCCTTTGGCGAGCGCGGCGAGTCCGCCAAACTGTGGCGTAAAGGCAACATGACCGAGGAGGCGGTGAAGCAGGTGCGTCGCGAAGAGGCGCAGGCCGCCGCCGCGATCCTGGGCGCTAGCGTCGAATTCTTTGATATCGGCGATTATCCGCTGCGCGCCGATAAAGAGACGCTATTTCGTCTGGCGGATGTGTATCGCCGTATCCAGCCCCACTTTGTCCTGACGCACTCCCTGCACGATCCCTATAACTACGATCACCCCCTGGCCTCCCATCTGGCGCAGGAAGCACGGATTATCGCCCAGGCAGAAGGCTATCGCCCTGGCGAGAAAATTGTCGCTGCTCCCCTGGTTTACTGTTTCGAACCGCACCAGCCGGAGCAGTGCAACTGGAAACCCGATGTGTTGCTGGACATCACCGCCGTCTGGGAGAAAAAGTATCAGGCCATTCAGTGCATGCAGGGTCAGGAGCATCTGTGGGAATACTACACCCGCGTGGCGCTGCAGCGCGGGGTGCAGGCCAAGCGCAATATCGGCATCACGGCCGCGCGCGATATCGTTCACGGCGAAGCCTTCCAGAGCATCTTCCCCCGCGTAACGGAGAACCTGGCATGAACCTGTTAAATAAAAAAGGCCTTGTGATCCGCCACCTGCCGCGCCATGACGAGGCGGGGTTGTGCGCGCCCGGGGGGGGGGGGGGGGGGGGGGG
>NZ_GL882811.1:9453-14715 GCF_000195655.1 Klebsiella sp. MS 92-3 | reverse complement strand
GGGGGGGGGGGGGGGGGGGGGGCGACGCTCCATGAAGCCTGGGATCGTCAGGGGCTGATGGGGCCGGCAATCCGTCCGATTCAGCAGGGCGTCAGCCGGGCGGGCAACGCGGTAACCGTGCTGGTGACGCCTGGCGACAACTGGATGTTTCATGTGGCGGTCGAGCAGTGCCACGCCGGCGATATTCTGGTGGTGGCCCCGACCTCGCCGTGCGGCGATGGCTTCTTCGGCGATCTACTGGCGACGTCTCTACAATCGCGCGGCGTGGTCGGGCTGGTGGGCGATATCGGCATTCGTGATTCGCAAACGTTGCGGGAAATGGGATTCGCCGTCTGGTCCCGTCAGGTTTATGCCCAGGGGACGGTGAAAGAGAGCCTCGGTTCGGTTAACGTCCCGGTGATATGCGCAGGTCAGCTTGTACAGCCGGGCGATGTCGTAGTGGCCGACGACGATGGCGTCGTGGTGCTGCCTCACGCCCGGGTCCGTGATGTGCTCCATAAAGCGGAAGCCCGCATGAGCAATGAGCTTGCGAAACGTGAGCGGATGCGCAATGGCGAGTTGGGGCTGGATATTTACGCTATGCGTCCGCGTCTGGCGGAAAAGGGCCTGCGGTATTACGACCGCGCAGACGAGGTGGAGGAATAAATGGCGCAACGCGGAATCCCCTGTCTATGGATGCGCGGCGGCACCTCTAAAGCGGCCTGTTTTCTGGCCGACGATCTGCCTGCCGATCCGGTGCGACGTGATGCGGTGCTGCTGGCGGTGATGGGCTCGCCTGATCCCCGGCAAATTGACGGGATCGGCGGCGCCGATCCGCTGACCAGCAAAGTGGCGATTATCCGCCGCTCCGCACGGCCTGACGCCGATGTGGACTATCTGTTTGCCCAGGTGAACGTGGCGGCGGCTACCGTGGATTATGGCCAAAACTGCGGCAATATTCTCGCCGCCGTTGGCCCTTTCGCCATCGAGCGCGGTCTGGTTCGCCACGATGCGCCGCTCACTCGGGTGCGTATTTTTATGGAGAACACGGGGCAACTGGCGGTGGCAGAGATCCCCTGCGATGCCGACGGGGTCAACTACGTCGGCGAGAGCAGTATCGATGGCGTGCCGGGCTGCGCCAGCCCGATCCTGCTCCATTTTCTTGATGTCGCCGGCTCCAGCTGCGGGGCGCTGCTGCCGACCGGCCGGGTTCGTGACCGTTTTGACGGCGTCGAGGTGACCTGCATCGATAACGGAATGCCGGTGATCCTGCTGCGCGCGTGCGACCTCGGTTGCACCGGCTATGAGACGCGCGAACAGCTGGATAATGACGACGCGCTTAAACGTCGCCTGGAGTCGATTCGCCTGCAGGCCGGGCCGCTGATGCAGCTTGGCGACGTCAGCCAGCGCACGGTGCCCAAGATGACCCTGATCGCCGAGCCGCGACACGGCGGCGCCATCAGCAGCCGCACCTTTATCCCCCACCGCTGCCACGCGTCGATCGGCGTATTTGGCGCGGTGAGCGTGGCCAGCGCTTGTCTGCTCCCCGGCTCTGTCGCGCAGGGCCTGGCGCAGGTAGCGCCAGGCGATACGCCGCTGCTCAGCGTCGAGCATCCGACAGGCGAATTTAGCGTGACGCTTCAGCTTGATGCTGACGGCGCCCTGGCTGGCTGCGGCCTGTTACGCACGGCGCGACTGCTGTTTGCTGGCGAGGTTTTTATTCCGGCCCGCGTCTGGCCGCGTGAGGAGTGATGATGACAATCGCGTTTATTGGTTTTGGCGAGGCGGGTGGCATTCTGGCGGCGGATCTGGCCCGTGAGCATGCGGTGACCATTTGGGATTGCAAGCTCAATGGCCCGGAGCGAGAGGCGATGGGCAAAAAAGCCCGTGATTCGCGCGTTCAGGTGGGAAATTCGCTGGCGCAGGCGCTGGAGGGGGCCACGCTGGTTTTTTCTACTGTGACCGCCGGTGAGGCGCTAAAGGTGGCGCAGCAGGCGGCCGCGCTGCTGCAGCCGGGACAATATTTCCTCGATCTCAACTCCGTGGCGCCGGAGACGAAACGGCAGGCGGCTGAACATTTTCTGCCGGGCGCCTACATCGATGTCGCGGTGATGGCGCCGGTACCGCCGGCCCGATTGCAGACACCGTTATTGATCGGCGGGCCGCAGGCGGAGGCGATCGCGCCGCGTCTGCAGGGGCTGGGGCTGAATGCCCGCTATGGCGCCAGTACGGTGGGCCAGGTGTCGGCGATAAAAATGTGCCGTAGCGTGATGATCAAAGGTCTTGAAGCGCTTACCACAGAATGCCTGTTCGCGGCTCGTGAATACGGCGTTGAGGAGGAGGTGCTTAGCTCCTTGCATCATAGTTTCCCCTCTCTGGGCTGGACAGGCGCGTTCCCCGACTATCTGATCAGCCGGGTGGCGGAACATGGCATTCGGCGCAGCGAAGAGATGGAGGAGGTGGTGAAAACCCTGCGTGACGTGGGGAGCGTCGGGATAATGAGCGAGGCGATCGCGAAAAGCCAGCGCCAGCTGCCGGAGCAGATGGCCGCCCGTAGCCTGAGCTACAGGCAGCTTATGCCGTTTGACTGGAAAACGCTGGTCGCGAGGCTGAAATAACCGCTATTTGGCCGGACAGACGATTTTGTCGATTGCGGCCTGGTAGCTTTTCTGGTTATTGCGCTCCTTCGCCAGCGTTGCTTCGCGGACCGCGTTCTTGTTACCGTCGGTCGCCAGCACTTTATTGGCAAAATCGTTGTCGCTGAGGTGGCTTGCTGGCGCGCATTTTTCCTTCACCGCTTTGAGCACCTGCTGTTTTTGCTGCTCGAACTGCAGGCTTTGCAGCGGTGATTCGGCCCACGCCGACGTGGCGCTCAGGGCGGTGACCAGGCATACCATCCAACATGCTTTCATCAGGCTTCTCCTTCCGTAATCGCTTCCGTCAACTATATGCGCAGGCGGGAAAACACGCAAATAGTGGTCAGTTTAACTTATTGAAAATGCGCTTTTTATCGCCTGCTCAGGCGGCTCTCACCCGCCGCCGCGAGTCGATGGCGATCAGCACCACCGACGCGAGGATCAGCAGAGTGCCCAGCCAGTCCGGCAGCGTGAAGGTGATCCCCAGCAGCAGGAGCGACAGCAGGGCGCTGCTCAGCGGTTCGGCGCAGCTGAGGATCCCGGCCTTTGCGCCGCCAATCTTCTGCGCGCCGTTGAGATAGAGGCTGAAGGTCAGCGAAGTACCGATCACCACCAGGTAGAAAAAAGCTAACAGCAGGCTGCCGTTAACCACAAAATCGGTGCCCTGGCCGCCGTAAAACGGCAATAGCATCGCGCCGCCGAACAGCATGCTCCAGCCGACGATGGGCAGCGTCCCGTAGCGGGCAATCAGCGTTGAAGGATAGGTGGTATAAAACGCGGCGGCAAACGCCGAGGCGATCCCCCAGAACAGCGCCGCCGGCGAAATCGACAGCGTCGTTGGGTTGCCGTGGGTCACCAGCAGAAAGGTGCCCGCCAGCGAGGTGCAGATAGCCCCCAGCACCAGCGGAGTGGGACGCGCTTTGCGGGCGAGGGCGAACCAGGCGACGATGATCGTCGGCGACAGAAACTGCAGCACCGTGGCCGTGGCGGCATTGGATTTTTCAATGGTCATCAGAAAGGTGAACTGCACGGTTAGCGCGCCAAACAGCGAGAAAAACAGCAGGCTTAGGGCGTCGCGGCGGTTTTGCAGCACGCGGAAAATGCGGTCGCCGTGAACAAAGCCGAGCATCAGCAGGATCAGCCCGGCGAACAGCAGACGCGTCATGGTCAGAAACGGCGACGACATCTGGCTTTCCTGCATAATAAATTGCGCACACACCCCGGAACTGCCCCACAGCACGGCGGCAATCAGTACGTTCAGCATCCCTTTTTTGCTGGAGCCCATCTTTTCCTCAAGCGAAATATGACAAAGGGGAATCATAGCATGCGCGCGCCCGGGCGGCGGGGCAGGAAATGGTAGTCGGGCGCGGCGGCGTAACTATTTTGCAGGCCCGGTAAGGCGAAGCCGCCGCCGGGCATTAACCGATAGTCGCGTTCTAGCTTAAATCGACATTTTTACTGCCGAACAGCCAGGTGAGGACAAAGCCGCACAGGTAGGAGACCGCCAGCCCGCCGACGTAGACCGCCATCCCGGCGTAAATTCCGCTGCCGGAGGTCATCAGCGGCAGCGCCACCAGACCGGACGGGCCGAACACCGTGTTCAGGCCGACCGGCAGCCCCAGCCAGGCGATCAGTCCGACGAAGAACCCGCCGCAGGCGCCGCCGAGGCAGGCGGTGACAAACGGCTTCATCCGCGGCAGGGTGACGCCGTAGATCAGCGGCTCGCCAATCCCGAGGAAGCCCGGAATAATCGCCCCTTTAATCTGGGTTCGCAGCAGCGAATCGCGCTTCGCCCGCCAGAACAGCGCCAGCGCCGCCCCCACCTGCCCGGCCCCGGCCATCGCCAGGATCGGGAACAGCGAGTTAAAGCCCTGGGCGTCCACCAGCGCAAAATAGACCGGGACAAACCCCTGATGGACGCCAAACATCACCGCCAGCAGGAACAGGCCGGCCAGCACCGCCGAGCCAAACGGGTTGCCGTTAAGATGCAGGAACAGCCATGACATGCCGGTAAACAACCAGCCGCCAATCGGCATGATCACCGTAAAGGTCACCGCGCCCATGATCAGCAGCGTCACCGCCGAAGTGAGGATCATATCGAGGTTGGCCGGCATCACCCGCCGCACCTGGCGTTCAACCCACGCGCCAAGGATAGCGGCGATCAGTACGCCGATGATATTGCCGCGCGGATCGATGCCATGGCCGAAGAAGGTGGAAATGCCGGCGTAGAAGCCGCTGGTTGCCTCCGGGTTGTAGCCCAGCACGAACAGCGAGGCGATAATCGCGCCGTTCACGCCGGAGCCGCCGAACGCCTTCTGCGCGTTATAGCCAATCAGAATACTCAGAAAGGTGAACATCCCTTTGCTGAAGACCTTCATATAGCCAATCAGCGCCACCAGGCTGGCGTTCGGATGGGCGTTCTCCAGTACGAAAACCTGTTCCGCCAGGGTGGCGAAGCCCAGCAGCAGCCCGACGGCGATAAAGCCGGGGATCAGCGGCGTAAAGATGGTGGCGAATTTGGCGAGAAACTTCTGCACCGCGCTGGTCTGCCTGCCCTTCAGCGCCTGCTTTTTCTCCGCCGCGACGTCGGCCAGCGGCGGCCCCCCGGGGGGGGGGGGGGCGCGGCGCCCGGCTGGGCCGCGGCGGC
>NZ_GL882811.1:9044-9358 GCF_000195655.1 Klebsiella sp. MS 92-3 | reverse complement strand
CGGGCGCCGCCTCCAGCAGGCCGTTCATCATTTCGGCGGCGGTTTGCGCCTTGCCGGGGCCGAGCACCACCTGGAACTGCTCGTCGCTGACGATCACCCCCATCACGCCGTCAATCTGGCGGATGGCGGCGCTGTCGGCCAGACTTTCATCGCGCAGGGTCAAGCGCAGGCGCGTCATGCAGTTGCCCGCCTGCGCGACGTTTGCGGCGCCGCCCACGTGGGCGAGGATCCGCGCTATCATCTCTTTCGTTATTTTTGCCATTGCCCGTTACCTGTCTGTCGGCGCTCAGGTATTACAGCACGCCGGGGTGGAG
>NZ_GL882811.1:7753-8933 GCF_000195655.1 Klebsiella sp. MS 92-3 | reverse complement strand
CCTTGCGGATATAGCCGTTGTTTTTCGCCAGCAGCGACTGCGCCTCTGCGGCGCTTAAGTCCGCCAGCACCATCACGATCGCCGTTTTACAGTGGCGGCCGCAGGCCTCCAGCGCCTTCTGGGCGGTGGCGCGATCGCAGTCGGTAGCCTCCATCACGATAGAGACCTGGCGCTCAATCAGCTTGGCGTTGGTCGCTTCGACGTCGACCATCAGATTGCTGTACACCTTGCCGACGCGGATCATCGCCCCGGTGGAGATCATGTTCAGCACCAGCTTCTGCGCGGTGCCGGCTTTCAGGCGGGTAGAGCCAGTGACCACTTCCGGGCCGACCACCGGGGTGATCGCCACGTCCGCCAGCTGGGCCATTTCGCCATGCGGGTTACAGCTGACGATGGCGACAAAGGCATTCTGACTATGGGCGTATTCCATGGCGCCAATGACGTACGGCGTGCGTCCGCTGGCCGCCAGCCCCACCAGCACATCGCGGTTGCTGAAGTTCAGGTTCTGCAGATCCATCGCCCCCTGCGCTTTGTTGTCTTCCACATTTTCCACGGCGCTGAGAATCGCTTTATGTCCGCCGGCGATGATCCCCACCACCTGCTCAGGGCGGGTGCCGAAGGTTGGCGGGCATTCACTGGCATCGAGGATCCCCAGACGCCCTGAGGTACCCGCGCCAATGTAAATCAAGCGGCCACCGGCCTGCAGCGCCGCCGCGACCTTATCCACCACCTCGGCAATCTGCGGCAGATAGGGCGTTATCGCCTGGGCTACCTGCTGGTCTTCCTGGTTTATCACCGTCAGCATCTCGAGGGTGGAGAGGGTGTCAATGTTGGCGCTGTTGGCGTTACGTCGCTCGGTCAGCAGTTTGCTCAGGTCGATACTCATAGAAACCTCGTTATTCTCAGTGGCGCGCAGTATAAGGAATTATTTATTCCTTGCCTGTGAAGAGTATCACGATTAGTACGTGGAGAATAATACGAGAATGGTAGATATGGCGGGAAATAGTGCGGTAATAAATCTGGAATATTTTATTACCGCAGCAGGAGATTAGCGTGCGTCGCGCGGTTTGCTGAGGCCCAGCAGCAGCGCCAGCAGGTAGCAGATGGCCATCGCGAGGCTCATTTTCAGCATTGTTTCGCCGCCGAGACCCGCCAGCGGCGCGGGGGGGGCGCCCCAGAC
>NZ_GL882811.1:0-7667 GCF_000195655.1 Klebsiella sp. MS 92-3 | reverse complement strand
TTTTTTTCCCCCGCCGACCCCCGCCGGCGGCGCGGCGATGCCGCCGAAGACAAACATCAGGGTGCCAATCAGCGCGGACGCGGTCCCGGACTGCGCGGCGTCGACGGCGCTCATCGCCTCCGCGCCGGCGACGGTGCTGATGCCGCTCATCAGCGACACGGTAAAGAACAGGCCGACCAGCGCCAGCACCGGCAGATGCAGCCAGGCAAACAGCAGCATGATCGCCGCACAGCTCACGGCCAGCGTCAGGCCGCCGCGCAGCAGGCTTTCGGCGCTAAAGCGGCGCGCCAGACGGGAAAAGATCATCGCGGCGATGATCAGCCCGATACCGTTCAGACCGAACAGCAGACTGAACTGCATGGCGCTCATGCCGTATTCGCTCTGCATCACGAAGGAAGAAGAGCCGATGTAGGAGAACAGCCCGGCCATCATAAAGGCCTGGATCAGGCAGAAGCGCAGAAAGCGGCGATTTTTCAGCACCGGCTGGCCGGGCCGTTGGCGGCTGGCATGCGCCGCTGTGGCCGGACGCGTTTCCCGCAGGATCGCCAGGCTCATCACCAGCAGCACGCCGCCAATGGCGGCCATCGTCCAGAAGAGAATTCGCCAGTCGAAGGCGGTGATAACGTAGCCGCCCAGCACCGGGGACAGCACCGGCGCAATGCCGTTCACGGTCATCAGCAGGGCGAAAAACTGGGTCAGCAGGGTGCCCTGGTATTTATCGCGGGCAATGGAGCGCGACAGCACCGAGCCGCCGGCGCCGGCAAAGCCTTGTAAAAAGCGCCAGACAATCAGCATGTTGATATCGCGGGTCAGGGCGCACATCGCCGAAGAGAAGATAAACAGCAGCAGAGACAGCGCCAGCGGTTTCAGGCGGCCAATGCGGTCGCTCAGCGGGCCGAAAAACAGCTGACCCAGGCCGAGACCAATCAGTGCGGCGGTCAACGACAGCTGGGTCTGGGTGCTGGTGGCCTGCAGCTGCTGAGTGATCTCCGGCAGCGCCGGTAGATAAAAATCCGTGCACAGCGGGCCGATACCCGACAGCAGGCCGAGGATCAGCGCCCAGGAGAGGGAAACACGTGGCATAACGATTCCTTACAGAAGCCGGGCGCGGCCGCCCGGCGGGTGAAATTAACTGGCGCCGCCGCCCAGCGACTGCCAGAGGGTGATCCGGTTATTGAGGTCGGTCTGCTGCAGGGACAGCAGCGTCGTCTTCGCCGACCACAGCGTGCGCTGGGCCGTAAGCACCGACAGATAATCGCCGACTCCGGCCTGATAGCTCTTCATGGCAATATCCAGCGATGTCTGCTCGGCGGCGACGTACTGCCGCTGGGCATCGAGCTCTTCGCTCAGCGTTTCCCGGCGCGCCAGCGCATCGGCAACGTCCTTAAACGCGCTCTGAATCGATTTCTCGTAGGTGGCGATCAGCCCCTTTTTCTCCGCTTCCGCATAGCGCAGCTGCGCCAGGTTGCTGCCGCCGGTGAACAGCGGCAGGCTGATGGAGGGGGCGAACGACCACACCTGCATCCCGTGGCTGAACAGCGACGACAGCGAGTCGCTGCCGACCCCGGCGCTGGCGGTCAGGGAAATCGACGGGAAGAAGTTCGCCCGCGCCGCGCCGATATCGGCATTGGCGCTCTTCAGATTGTGCTCCGCTTCCTGAATGTCCGGCCGACGCAGCAGCACCGACGACGACACGCCCGCCGGCACCAGCGCGATGCTGTTATCCCCGAGACTCTCGAGAGTGCCGGGCAGTAGGCTCTCCGGCACGGTTTCCCCCGCCAGCAGGTTAATGGCGTTTTTATCCTGCGCCACCAGCGTACGATAGCTGGCGACGCTGGCGCGCGCCTGCTGATAGACGCTTTCCGCCGAGCTTAAATCCCCCGCGGAGGCGGTGCCAACCGCCATCTGGCGGGCGACGATGTTGCGCGAGTTTGCCGCGCTGTCCATGGTCTGCTGCGCCAGCGCCAGATTGCTGTTATCCGTCGCCAGCGTCACCCAGGCGGTGGTCAAATCGGCAATCATCGTCAGCCGGGTATTCTGCGCGGTGAATTCGCTGGCAAGCCAGGTTTCGCGCGCCGCGCGCGACAGGCTCTGGTTCTTGCCGAACAAGTCCAGTTCGAAGCTGGAGACCGCGCCGTCGGCCTGTGAAGCGGAGCTCAGGCCGCTGGCCACCGTTTTGCTGCGGGTGTGGCTCAGTTCGGCATCAACGGTGGGAAACAGCGATGCCCGCGTTTCGCCATACTGGGCGCGCGCGGCCTCGATATCGGCCAGCGCCTTTTGCACATCGCGGTTGCTGTTAAGCGCGATGCTGACCACTTTTTTCAGCCGCGCGTCATTGACCACTTTCTGCCAGTCGCCGACCACCGCCGTCGATTCGCCGTGCGCCCCGGGCAGGGTGGCCGGCACCGGCGCGGCCGGGCGATCATAATGCGGGTCAAGCGAGACGCAGCCCGCGGTCAGGAGCGCGATAAACATAAAACTTAAACGAAACATACCTTACTCCTGAGAAGGACGTTGGCGGGTGAAGAGACGTTTCACCAGCACGAAGAACAGCGGTACGAAGAACACCGCCAGCAGGGTGGCCGTCAGGGTGCCGCCGATAATCCCGGTGCCGATCGCCACGCGGCTGTTGGCTCCGGCGCCGGTGGCGATGGCCAGCGGCAGCACCCCGGCGATAAACGCCAGCGAGGTCATGACAATCGGGCGCAGGCGAGTCTGCGCGGCGCGGATCGCCGCCCGGGAGAGCGAATACCCCTCATCCACGGCGGATTCAGCGAACTCCACGATCAGGATGGCGTTTTTCGACGACAGGCCGATGGTGGTCAGCAGCGCCACCTGGAAGTAGACGTCGTTGCTTAAGCCGCGCAGCGTCGCCGCCAGCGCCGCGCCAAGCAGGCCGAGCGGGATGACCATGATCACCGAGAACGGCACCGACCAGCTCTCATACAGCGCCGCCAGGCACAGGAATACCACCAGAATCGAGATGGCGTAGAGGCTCATCGCCTGGCCGCTGGCCAGCTTTTCCTGCAGCGAAATGCCGCTCCACGCCCAGGTGGAGCCCGCCGGCAGGCTGTCGGCCAGCTTTTCCATCTTGTCCATCGCCGCGCCGGAGCTGAAGCCGGCGGCGTTTTCGCCCTGGATCTCAAAGGCGGCGGAGCCGTTGTAGCGCACCAGGCTTTCCGGGCCGTATTGCCAGTGGGTGGTGGCGAAGGCGGAGAACGGCGTCATGCTGTTATCGCTGCCGCGAACGAACCATTTGCCAAGGTCCGACGGCACCGCGCGCGCGTCGCTTTCGCCCTGGATATAGACCTTCTTCACCCGGCCGCGATCGATAAAGTCATTCACGTAGGTACCGCCCCAGGCGCTGGAGAGCGTATCGGTCACGTCGCTCAGCGACAGCCCCAGCGAGACGGCTTTGTTGTTATCGATATCCACCTGCAGCTGCGGCATCTGCGGCAGATCGTTAGCGCGCACCGACTGCAGCTCGCTGCTCTGGTTGGCCGCCGCCAGCAGCTGGCTGCGCAGCTTCATCAGGCTGTCGCGGTCGGTACCGCCGCTGGCCATCAGCTCGAAGGTGAATCCGTTGCTCTGTCCGAGACCGTCTACCGACGGCGGGGTCATGGCGAAGAGGGTGGCGTCGCGGATCGTCCCCAGCTCTTTGGTGGCGCGCAGGGCGATGGCCTGGGCGGTATTGTCGTCCCCTTTGCGTTGCGACCAGTTTTTCAGCGACACGAAGGCCATCCCGGCGTTCTGCCCGCTGCCGCTAAAGCTGAAGCCGTCGACGGTGAAAATGACATCGGTATTGGCTTTCTCTTTGGTGAGGAACCAGTCGGTCACCTGGCGGCGCACCTCGGCGGTACGCACCGCCGTCGCCCCGGCGGGCAGGGGGTACTGGACCATGATCTCCCCCTGGTCCTCCACCGGCAGGAAGCTGCCCGGCAGCTTCCACATCGCCAGCGCCATCGCCCCGCAAATCAGCGCGTAAGCGCCCATCATCACTGCGCCCCGGCGCAGGCCGCCGAGCACCCGGCGCTGGTAGCCCTCCTCCGTACGTCCCCACAGGCGGTTAAAGGCGCCGAAGAACCCTTTGGTGTGCGGTTTGGAGTGGCTGAGCAGCGCGCCGCACAGCGCCGGGGTGAGGGTCAGCGCTACCACCACCGACAGCATCATCGCCGAGATAATGGTTACCGAGAACTGGCGATAGATGACCCCGGTCGAACCGCCGAAGAAGGCCATCGGCAGGAACACCGCCGACAGCACCAGGGCAATCGCCACCAGCGCGCCGGAGATTTCGCCCATCGATTTTTCGGTGGCTTCGCGAGCGGGGAGCCCTTCGTCGCGCATAATGCGCTCGACGTTCTCCACCACCACGATGGCGTCATCCACCAGCAGGCCGATCGCCAGCACCATGGCGAACAGCGTCAGGGTGTTAATCGAGTAGCCGAACAGGGCCAGCACCCCGAAGGTGCCAAGCAGCACCACCGGCACCGCCACCGCCGGAATGAGCGTCGCGCGGAAGTTCTGCAGGAACAGATACATCACGCAGACGACGAGGATAATCGCTTCGAACAGGGTCTGAATCACGTCCTCGACCGAGATTTTGATGAACTCGGTGCTGTCCTTCGGATAGGCAATATCGTAACCCTGCGGCATCTGACGCTGGAATTCGGCGATTTTGCTTTTCACCAGCGTCGCGGTGTCCAGCGCGTTGGCGCCGGGGGCCATCATCACCGCGATCCCGGCGGCCGGGTGGCCGTTCAGATTGGCGGTGGCGGTGTAATCCTCGCTACCCATTTCCACCCGCGCGACATCGCTCAGGCGCACCACCGAGCCGTCGGCCTGGCTTTTCACGATGATCGCTTTGAACTGGTCAGGGGTTTGCAGCCGGGACTGCGCGCGCACGGTGGCGGTTAATTGCTGGGCATTGGACGACGGTAGCGCGCCGATTTTACCGGCGGAAACCTGCACGTTCTGCGCCTCAATCGCCGACTGGACGTCGGAAGGCATCAGCGAGTAGGAGGCGAGTTTGGTCGGGTCCATCCAGACGCGCATCGCGTATTCGGCGCCGAATACCTGCAGGCTGCCGACGCCCTCCACGCGCGCCAGCGGGTCCTGCATATTGCTGACCAGCCAGTCGGAGATATCGGAGCTGGTGGCGCGGTTGGTTTTGTCATACACCGCAAGGATCAGCAGAAAGCTGCTCTGCGATTTTTCCACCGTTACGCCGGACTGCTGGACTTCGCTCGGCAGCCGCGATTCCGCCTGCTGCACTTTGTTTTGCACCTGCACCTGGGCGGTGTCCGGGTCGGTCCCCTGCTCAAAGGTGACGGTGATGCTGACCGAGCCGTCGGAGCTGCTGGTGGAGCTGAAGTAGAGCAGATGGTCGAGGCCGGTGAGCTGCTGCTCGATCACCTGGGTGACGCTGTTCTCCAGGGTTTCGGCGGACGCCCCGGTATAGGTGGCGGAGATTTTCACCGCCGGCGGGGCGACGTCCGGATACTGGCCTACCGGCAGGGTGCGGATCGCCAGCACCCCGGCGAGCATAATCAGAATGGCGATCACCCAGGCAAAGACCGGGCGACGCACGAAGAAACGGGAGAACATCAGGCGTTGCCTCCGTTATTGTTGACGGCGACGGCCTTCACTGTCTGTCCGGGGGCCACTTTACCGGTGCCTTCGACAATCAGCTTGTCGCCCGCTTTCAGGCCGCTCAGCACCAGCCATTTATCGCCGTAGGTGTCGCCGGTTTCCACGGTACGCTGCTCAACTTTGTTGGCGGCATCGACCACCAGCGCCGTGGCGTCGCCTTTGGCATCGCGGGTGATCCCCTGCTGCGGGGCGAGGATCGCGTCGTTCATGATGCCTTCATCGATGCGCGCGCGGACGAACATCCCCGGTAGCAGGACGTGCTGCGGGTTGGGGAAGATAGCGCGCAGGGTTACCGAGCCGGTAGATTCATCGACGGCGACTTCGGTGAGCGCCAGACGCCCTTTTTCGGGATAGGTACTGCCATCTTCCAGGGTTAACGTCACGCTGAGGGTGTCGCTGTTGCTGGCCAGGCTTTGCTTGCGTAAACGCAGGAGATCGACGCTGGATCGCGTCAGATCGACATACATGGTGTCGAGCCCGCGGATCGTCGCCAGCGCGGTATCCTGATCGGCGGAGACCAGCGCCCCCGGCGTAACCGACGAGATGCCGATGCGCCCGGCAATCGGCGCGGTGATGGTGGTCCAGTTCAGGTTAATGCGCGCGCTCTCCAGCGCCGCTTTCTTCGATTCCACGCTGGCCTTGTCCTGGGCGCAGGTGGAGGCGGCGTCGTCAGCATCCTGGCGGGAAACGCCGTTATCCCTGATCAGCGACGCGTAGCGCTGGGCCTTCTGGCAATCGGAGACCACCAGCGCCTGGGCCTGTTTCAGCGCCGCCGCCGCTTCGTTCCAGGTCGCGCGATAGCTGGAGGGATCGATCTGGTAAAGGGCCTGCCCGGCCTTCACCATATCGCCTTCGGTAAACAGGCGTTTCTGGATGATGCCACCCACCTGCGGGCGAACTTCGGCGCTGAGCGAGGCGGTGGTGCGGCCGGTGAGCTGGCTGACTACCGGCACCGGCTGGCTTTGCAGGGTGACCACGCCCACTTCCGGCGTGGGTTGCTGCGGAGCAGATGTCTGCGCATTATCGCATCCGCTAAGGAGAAATAATGCTGTCGCGATGGGAGCTATGATGTATTTCATTATATTTTCTCAAGATATAAGACGTCCGCCCCGTTTATTTAAAAACGAGGGAATAGGTTGGGCGCTGAGGCATTTTCGGGTGAGCGAAAATGACAAAAAAGGAACACAGATGTTCCTGAACGTGATTGTTATTGTGTCTCCGCTGAAGCCAACCTCTTCGGTCTTCAGGAGGTGAAAAGCGCATCTCCTCTGGTTTTGTGGTGAGAATGATCATTCTCATTTTTTCCCCATTATACGATCCGTCGCGATAATGGAAAGGTTTTTTTGCTTACTTTTAGAACGCAAAAAATTAAGGCAAATAATCATGGAGAAAATAAGAATATTTTGTGAAAGTGGAGAGGGAAAATAACCATTCGGCAGCGCGATACTGGAGATAGTTAATGACACTAATCATTACAAAAAGCATTAATCCCGACGATCAACAAGAATTGTTTGCCGGTCTACGGCAGTATAATCAGCAGTATCTCGATGCGGCGCAGTTTGGCGATCTGGGGGTTTACTCCCGCGATGGGCAAGGGGTGATGCAGGGCGGGCTGATTGCCAAACGCAAGGGCAACTGGCTGTGCATTGAGTATCTGTGGGTTAGCGAGGCGACGCGCGGGCGCGGGCTGGGGAGCGAGCTGATGCAGGAGGCGGAACAGCAGGCGCAGGCGCAAGGCTGCAGCCATCTGCTGGTGGATACCTTTAGCTTCCAGGCGCTGCCGTTTTATCAGAAATTAGGCTATCAGCTGCAGATGTCGCTGCCCGACTTCCCGCACGCAGGCATGCAGCGCCACTATTTGTCGAAGGCGCTGTAACGATCCTGGTATCCCCGGGCGGTCAGGTACCGCACCTGTGGTTGTGCCGGATGGCGGCATAAAGGCCTTATCCGGCCTACGGTTCGTGCGACCTGTTGTTATTTTAACCACATGCGCGACTGAAACTGCCGGTGCTGGCGGC
>NZ_GL882810.1:0-1295 GCF_000195655.1 Klebsiella sp. MS 92-3 | reverse complement strand
GTCATTCGTCATTAATGCTACCTGGAACGACGGCGGAACAAGCGTCACACGGAACGTCACCGGCGCCGGGAATATCATCTCCTCTGAGAGCTTTATTGGCGACGACACGCTGTCGTACACGACATTCTATATTGGCGAACTCTCCGGAGAGATTACGTCTCTTCCGGGCAATGCGGTCATCAACCCGACGCTGTTCACGCTGAATGACCAGACCCCTCTGGTTATCGGACCGTCAGTGTCGCCGATCGTCTCCACTCAGGTCTGGGTGCATGTGTTGGTTCAGCTCGGCGCGACTGCCGGCACTACGCGTTACCGTATTAAATTCTGGATGGTTGACGCTGACAACAATCAGGTGCCGGGGACGTCTGAACAGTACGATTATTTCTTCGATAACGACTTCCAGGTGACGACCCGGTATTTCCGCACAACGCACAAGTTTGTCCCGGCTTCCGGGGCGGGGCGCTATGCGGTGACAATCGAGCGACTCGACAACAGCAACGATGCCAATGTCGTGACGCTGATGGCGATCCACGCGGTTAACGTGCGCGAAAACGTCGTCTATCCGGAAGACACGATTGCCCGCATTACGATCAAGGGGTCGAACGACAGCAACTCAAACCGCGAGCAGAAGTACAACATGCTGGCGCAGCGGCATACCATCAGCTACGACCGGACGACAGGCGCGGTCGATTATACGCTACGGCCGAGTAGGTCGTTTGCTGATGCAATCCTTCACGAATGGGTGGTTGTGGGTAAGCAGGATGTGGCGAGCATTGACGTTGCCGCTCTGTATGCCATTGCCGATTCGCTGTCGGATGAAGCGCTTGGGTATTTCGATTACACCTTCTCGGATGAGAAACAGCCTCTTGGTGAGCGCATAGCGACGATCGCCAATGTGGCTCGCGTTGACGGAAATAACATCGGCGATGTGCTGACATTCTGGCGTGATGAGAAAGTGACAAATCCCGATGCGGTATTTGCGCGCTCAAACCTGTTCTGGGACGAGTACAAAGTCGCCTGGCAAATGTCTCTCCCCGGTGGTTACGACGGCGTGGCGCTGGATTACGTCGACCCGCTGACGAACAAGAAGGCGTACATCTATCTGCAGATCGATAGCAGCGGCATCACTGAGGTTGAGGATGCCACTGTTAACGCGATGCAGATCAGCCTGGACGGCTGCCGAAACGCAACTCAGGCAAACGACCGGGCCTGGCTTGAGGCGAGGAAAATCCTTTACTCACGCCTGACAATGACGGTGAAAGTGCTGGAGTCGACGCAGGGGGGGCGAGGTACGG
>NZ_GL882809.1:18276-22243 GCF_000195655.1 Klebsiella sp. MS 92-3 | reverse complement strand
CGGGCTGTGCCTGCTGACCAAACGGCTGGAGCGCGGGCGCTTCGCCTGGCCGTCAGCTCGCGATGGCAAAGTGTTCCTGACCCCGGCGCAGCTGGCAATGCTGCTGGAAGGCATCGACTGGCGACAGCCGAAGCGGTTGCTGACCTCCCTGACCATGCTGTAGGCTTCTTTATCCTGGTTGTCGCAGAATAAGCCTGGTAAAATGCTGGCTTATGAATGACATCTCTTCTGACGACATCCTTCTGCTGAAACAGCGCCTTGCCGAACAGGAAGCGCTGAACCGTGCCCTGCTGGAAAAGCTGGCAGACCGGGAGCGCGAAATAGACCATCTGCAGGCGCAGCTGGATAAACTTCGCCGGATGAACTTCGGCAGCCGTTCCGAAAAAGTCTCCCGCCGTATCGCACAAATGGAAGCCGATCTGAACCGGCTTCAGAAAGAGAGCGATACGCTGACCGGTCGGGTGGATGACCCGGCAGTACAGCGCACTCTGCGTCAGACCCGCACCCGCAAACCGTTCCCCGAATCACTCCCCCGCGATGAAAAACGCCTGCGGCCAGCGGGTTCCTGCTGCCCGGAGTGTGGTGGTGCGCTGAGTTACCTGGGTGAGGATGCCGCTGAACAGCTGGAGCTGATGCGCAGCGCCTTCCGGGTGATCCGGACCGTACGGGAAAAACATGCCTGCACAAAATGTGATGCCATCGTGCAGGCCCCCGCGCCTTCGCGCCCCATTGAGCGGGGTATCGCCGGACCGGGGCTGATGGCCCGCGTGCTGACCTCAAAGTATGCAGAGCACACACCGCTGTATCGTCAGTCTGAAATATACGGTCGCCAGGGCGTGGAACTGAGCCGTTCACTGCTGTCGGGCTGGGTGGATGCATGCTGCCGGCTGCTGTCCCCGCTGGAGGAGGCGCTTCAGGACTATGTCCTGACTGAAGGTAAACTCCATGCCGATGATACCCCGGTCCAGGTGCTGTTGCCGGGCAATAAGAAGACGAAGACCGGGCGGTTGTGGACGTATGTTCGTGATGACCGCAACGCCGGGTCAGCGCTGGCACCGGCGGTGTGGTTCGCCTACAGCCCGACAGAAAAGGCATCCATCCGCAGACCCATCTTGCGGGGTTCAGCGGTGTGCTACAGGCGGATGCGTACGCCGGGTTCAACGAGCTGTACCGCGATGGCCGGATAACGGAAGCCGCCTGCTGGGCTCACGCCCGCCGTAAAATCCACGATGTGCACGTTCGCACGCCGTCAGCCCTGACGGAGGAAGCCCTGAAGCGTATCGGCGAACTGTATGCCGTGGAGGCGGAAATAAGAGGAATGCTGGCGGAACAACGGCTTGCTGAACGTCAGCGGAAAACGAAACCGCTGCTTAGTACCCTGGAAAGCTGGTTGCGTGAAAAAATGAAAACGCTGTCGCGACACTCGGAGCTGGCAAAGGCGTTCACGTACACCCTGAACCAGTGGCCGGCCCTGACGTACTATGCAGAAAACGGCTGGGCCGAAGCCGATAATAACATCGCTGAAAATGCGCTGCGGATGGTCAGTCTGGGTCGTAAAAACTGGTTGTTCTTCGGCTCAGACCACGGTGGTGAGCGGGGAGCGTTGCTGTACAGTCTGATCGGGACGTGCAAACTGAACGGCGTGGATCCAGAAAGCTACCTTCGCCATGTCCTTGACGTCATAGCTGACTGGCCGGTCAACCGGGTCAGCGAGCTGCTACCCTGGCGCATCACACTGCCAACTGAATAACACATCCCCGTCAATACGGTTCTCGCTGTACGCTTACAAATCCCTGGAAAGCTGGCTGCGTGAAAAGATGAAAACCCTGTCGCGACACTCAGAACTGGCGAAAGCGATCGCATACGCCCTGAACCAGTGGCCGGCGCTGACGTACTATGCAGATGATGGCTGGGCTGAGGCGGACAATAACATCGCTGAAAATGCGCTGCGGATGGTCAGTCTGGGCCGCAAAAACTACCTGTTCTTCGGTTCGGATCATGGAGGAGAGCGGGGAGCGCTGCTGTACAGCCTGATCGGGACATGCAAACTGAACGGAGTGGAGCCAGAAAGCTACCTCCGCTATGTCCTTGACGTCATAGCCGACTGGCCGATAAACCGGGTCGGCGAACTGCTCCCCTGGCGCGTAGCACTGCCGACTGAATAACACATCCCCGTCAATACGGTTCTTGCTGCACGCTTACTTAAATTCTTTGATGTAAACAATATCATACTCAGGAAATAACAACGCCCAGTTCACCTTACGTTCAGAAAGCCGTTTTCTTCTGACCCCTTCGGCTGCACCGAGGGGGACAGTCGCTCAGGCATCCCCGGTAACTCTACCGGGCGTATTGCCATTCCTGAATGAGGATCGCTTTTTAACCCCCGCGATCCGATGGCCAGTATTTCACTATCCCGACAAACATGGCGGGTATCTCAGACGGCCGTCAGACCGCTAACTCACGTACCACCGGTGCCGCCATGGCCAACAGACTCCGAACATGCGTAAGAGTGGAGACACTGGAAAGCTGTGTTCATCCCATTTGCCTTGCCTGGAAATGAAGAAAACTACTTTACTTATTAAAATGTACGTTTGAAAAGTAGACTTCTGCGGTACACTCTGACGGTATCATTTACACGCATCGTGCCGGATGATTTCGGTCCGGACACAGCCTTGGACTAGAGTTCTCCTGGTCTCTAGCACAACCATAATCAGTGCTGGTACGTCAGCCTACTCAGAAAACCATGTTAGCCGGAAAACCGCCTTCTTTCCTCCCCGGCCTGAAGGACGAGGTTTCCCCAAGGCATCACGGTATCTGGTTGCATTATTTTCCACGGCCCCGGGTTGCTGTCTGTGCTGCGATGTTGCCGCCTTTCGCACTAAAAACTTTCACTATCACCTACTGACTGCCTATTCTGCCGAACAATACATTGCACAGCAATTTACGGTTAGTAGCGTCAAACCCGGGTCAGGATCTTAGGCGAAGGTGGGAAAAATACAGCTCAGCATTTCAGACGTTTTCCGCAGCGAGCCGTGCCGTCCGCAGTGGGACTACCCTGTGTTCATTGCTGTACCTGACCAACTCGGCCATGTAATCCCTTCCGGCTTTTTCAGCGAGATAAGACCTGCCGCATATAAAAAAGTTGGCTACATGCTACTGGTGAGCGTTCATTACAAACCCAGCTGGTTGAGTACAAAAAACAGACAGCTAAATTTACATTTCTTGCCATGGCCTGCCGTCTGTGCTCCCACCTTTTTACCTTGTTCTGGGTCAATAAAAAAGAAAACATCTATGATGCAAATCACTACATTTACAAATTAGAATGCATCTTGTAAACAAAGACATACATAACTCTATTATGTGTCATCCAGCCTCTGTTCGGTGATACTGCCAGATCACTTTGCGTTAAAACAGAGTCTTTTTTTTGGTGGCAAGACTTCGCTCAACTAGTCGTTCCGTCACAGAAGCGCATATAGTGTCGGAGGCCGCCCTGATTCCCGGAGGCGATATGAACAGAGTGTGTCTATGCATTCTTGTTCTAACTCTCTTTGGCTACCCTGTTGGTAGTCAAAGTGGTTGGTCTATATATGTCAGCCATATCAATGTAAATATTTCTTTATAAATCAGATGGTAATAAACAAAAAAACCACCTGCCAGGGTGGTTTTTTTGCGTTTCCTCTTTCACATTAAAGAACTGGCAAGACTTCGCTCACGGCAAATTATGCTTTGTCCATCATAGACCCGCAACGGATTTATTAGCCAAAATGGCGTATTTTCTATGACAGGAATCAACAAAATCACTCACCTGACTGTGCTAATCACCGACAGTGATCAGATGAAATAAAGGCTATTTGCATTTAGGGCATTTTAGACCGGCTCTATGTCCTGCTATGTGCTAACTTTTCCAGTTTAATGGCCTCTCGTCGAGTTGTGTGGCAACAGTGTTGCCACCGGCGGAAATCCGCCG
>NZ_GL882809.1:10252-18158 GCF_000195655.1 Klebsiella sp. MS 92-3 | reverse complement strand
GCCCCCCCGGCGGAAATCCGCCGGTTTGAATGCTTTTTTGTTCAGCATGCGACGAGGTGCCCGTCGCCAAAATCGGTAAAGCGCTGCGGTACTCTCTGATAGCCGATGGGTTTGATCGGTTCTGGTCTTATCGGCATTGCGCTGGTGGCTCGGGGTTGCCGTCTTTGCTGAACGTCAGGTATAGGAACGGCGCTGAGCAAGTGCTGAGTATAAGGATGCTGCGGATGGTGCAACACTCGATCTCGTGGGCCGATCTCCACGAGCTGGCCGCCAAACATCACCGCTACCCGGTGGCAGATGCGCTCCACCACCGCCATATCATGGGAAATAAACAGATAGCTGAGCCGATAGCGCTGACGCAAATCTTCCAGCAGCGTCAGCACCTGCGCCTGTACTGAAACATCCAGCGCGGAAACCGATTCATCGGCGATGATCACTTTCGGGTTCAGCGCCAGCGCGCGGGCAATGCAAATGCGCTGGCGCTGGCCGCCGGAAAACTGGTGCGGATAACGCCGCATCGCTTCCGCTGGCAGGCCGACCTGCTGCAATAGCTGCGCCACCCGCTCCGTGCGCTGTACTGCGGGCATCTGCTCATGAATCAGCAGCGGCTCCCCAACCAGGTCGAAAATAGTTTTGCGCGGATTGAGCGCCGCCCAGGGATCCTGAAACACCATCTGCAAATCGCGGCGTACCGCTCTTAACGCCTCGTCCTTCAGGCCGTGCAGCTCCTGTCCGTTAAGCTGCGCGCTGCCGCTAAATGGCACCATATTCATCAGCGCTTTTGCCGTCGTCGATTTACCGCAGCCGCTTTCACCGACGATGCCCAACGTCTCGCCGGGGAAAAGATCGAAGCTGACGCCATCGACGGCATGGACTTCGCGACGCACGCGCAGGCCGTCGCCGCGCACCGGAAAGCGCACGCTGAGGTCGCGGACGCTGAGCAACGGTCGCGTCGCCTCGACCGGCGCCAGCGCGGGCGCCTGGCCCAGCACCGGTACCGCCTGCAACAGCTGGCGGGTATAAGCCGCCTGCGGCGAGGTAAACAGCGTTTTTGCCGGAGCCTGCTCCATGATTTTGCCGTGACTCATGACCAGCACATCATCGGCCATTTCTGCCACCACTCCCATATCGTGGGTGATCAACAGCAGGCTGGTGGAAAACGCCTGCTGCAGTTCGCGCATCAACTCGAGGATCTGCGCCTGAATAGTGACGTCGAGGGCCGTGGTCGGCTCATCGGCAATCAGCACCTGTGGCTGGCACAGCATTGCCATGGCGATCATCACCCGCTGGCGCATACCGCCGGAAAGCTCGTGCGGATACTGTTGCAGGCGCTTCTCCACATGACTGATTTTGACCGCGTCCAGCATCGTGCTGACCCGGCTGCGCCGTTCACGGCGGCCCAGCACTTCGTGGCGTTGCAGCGTCTCTTCCAGCTGCTGGCCCACCGTCATCAGCGGATTGAGCGAGGTCATCGGTTCCTGAAAAATCATGGCAACCGACTTGCCGCGCAGCAACTGCATTTGCCGCTCCGGCAGGCTGAGCAAATCCTGGTTATCAAAAATAATCGCGCCGCCTGGAATCTGTGCCTCCTCCGGAAGCAAACCCATGATCGCCAGCGAAGTCAGCGATTTACCGCTGCCCGACTCGCCGGCAATGCACAGAGTTTTTCCCGGCCAGAGCGCAAAGCTGACGTCATCCACCACCCGCTGTGTACCAAACTGGATCGACAGGCGCTCGACCGAGAGCAGCGGCGCCGGAAATAGGACTGCTGACATAACGCTCCTAATTAAACACGCTGTTGGGAAAATAGAACGACACCACCCAGTTAGGCCGATCGACGATTTCGCTGATGCGCAGATCGCCGCACACGGAGCAGAGCATATAGGCCTCTTCCGCCGACATCCCTTGTTCGCGGCACAGCGCATCGATGGTATAGCTTACCGCGTCGCGGGCGGCGGTCATCAGGTCAGGGCCAATGCCGGTGAAGGCGCTGTAGCCGTGCCGATCCAGATGTTGGGTCACTGGGCCAGGGGTGGCGAAACGCGGCGTTTTCAGCGGCATATCTTTAACCACTTCCAGCTTCACCACCACGTCCATCGCGCTTTCAATCGCCGTGCCGCAGACTTCACCATCGCCCTGCGCGGCGTGGGTGTCACCAATAGAAAACAACGCGCCTTCTACTTCCACCGGTAGCCATAATGTGCAGCCAGCGGCCAGATCGCGAATATCCAGATTGCCGCCCACGCGGCGCGGCGGCACCACCGAATGATGGCCCGCGGCGGCGGGAGCGACGCCGAGGGTACCGGCGAAGGGTTTCAGCGGTACGCGGCCATATCGGCCAAAGGCGCAGGGGGTTAAGCCCTGGCGGTCATATTGCCACAGCGTCAGCGCCGGATCAGAAAACTGATCGGCCAGCAGGCCGAAGCCCGGGATATTCGCAGTCCAGCCAAAGCCGCTGGGACGAAAGGATTCCAGCGTCACCTTTAGCGCATCGCCCGGCTGAGCGCCTTCCACATAGACCGGGCCACTGACCGGGTTGAGCTTATCAAACGGCAGCGTTGGGATATCCGCTGCGGTAGAACCGGCGTTGAACCAGCCGTTAGCCGCATCCAGGCAGTGAAACTCCAGTTGGCTGCCGGAAGCTACGTGCAGGACCGGGCTCAGGCTGTTATCCCAGCCGAAATGATGTTGAGCATGATGAATGGTCTTCACCAGACAATTTTGGCACATCCTGACTCTCCTTAAAGCAGCGGCGCCGTCCCGGCGCCATCAAATTATTTCAGTCCGATATAGTCGTAGTTGACTGGTACATGCACTGGATCGACATACAGCGCGTCCTCGCCCCCCATGCGTGCGGAATGTACGGTGTAGCGCTTCTCGTTGAATACCGGCACCCAGGGCGCGTCATCCATTGCAGTGATGAAGATTTTGCGCCAGGCTTCAATGCGCGCGTCCTGCTGGTCGGGTTTCACCATGCTGTCCGCCGCGGCCGCCTGCGCGTCCAGCGCTTTGTTGCAGTAGCGCGCCCAGTTCCAGCCGCCCTCTACCGCCCCGGCGCAGCCGAGGATCGGGCCATAGAAGTTGGAGGGATCCGGGAAATCGGCGATCCACGCCATGCCGCCGGACCAGACCATCGGCGCTTGGCTGGCGGAGCCGCCCGCCGCAATCACATTCGCCTGCGCCAGGGATTTGATGCTGGCGTGGATGCCCACTTTGGCCAGATCCTGCTGGATAGACTGAGCGATACGCGGCTGCGGATCGGTATTCATCACGTACAGTTCGGTAGCAAAACCGTTGGGGAAACCCGCTTCGCTGAGCAGTTGCTTCGCTTTTGCCGGGTCGTAGCTGAAACCCTGATATGCCTTGTCATAACCGGGCATGGCGGGTGGCAGTGGCTGGTTGGCCGGCGCCGCGCGTCCATTAATGATGCGCACGATGCGATCTTTGTTGACCGCCATGTTCACCGCCTGGCGGACTTTGAGATTATCGAAAGGCGGCAGCGTGGTTTTCATCGTCACGTAGCCGGTCTGCAACTGGTCGCCGGTGACCATCAGGCCCTTATAGGCCGGGTTGTTTTTAAACGACAGAAACTGTGCGGGCGGTACGCCGTCGCCGGCAATATCCACTTCGCCTTTTTCCAGCCGCAGCAGAGCGACCGAGGGATCCTGTCCCATTTCGAACTTTATGTGATCCAGCCGCGGCACGCCGGCTTTAAAGTAGTTCGGGTTTTTGCGGAAGATCAGCTCCTGGCCCAGCTTCCACTCCTGGAGCTCAAACGCGCCGCTGCCGACCGGATGCTTGCCGAAGTCGGCACCCCATTTCTCCACCTCCTCACGGGGAACCACCGAGGCAAAGTTCAGCGCCAGCACATGCAGGAAGGTGGCGTTGGGCTCTTTCAGAGTGATTTTTACCGTATGATCGTCGACGACCTCGATACCGCTCAGGGTCGTGCTTTTACCGCTGGCCTCCTCGTCATAGCCCGCGATGGGACTGAAGAACCCGGCGCCCGGACTTTGGGTTTTCGGGTTGACTGTGCGTTCCAGAGAATATTTCACGTCCGCCGCCGTGACCTCGCGGCCGTTGTGGAATTTCACCCCTTTGCGTAGCACAAAGGTGTAGACCTTGCCGTCCTCGGAAATGGCGTAGCTCTCCGCCAGGTCGTTCACCAACTCGGTGGTGCCGGGACGATAGTCCATCAGGCCGTCGAACAGGCTTTTGATCATCGACCAGTTTTGCCAGTCATAGCCAATGGCCGGATCGAGGGTCGCCACGTCGTTCTGGTAGGTCACCACGATATCGCCGCCAGTCTTCTCGTCAGCCTGCGCGCCATAAGAGAAACAGGCCGCGGCCACCGCCATTGTCAATAACGCATTTTTCATCATCTTCCCCTGCTACTTTTTGACATCAATGCGCGGATCGACCCACGGCAGCACCAGATCCGCAATAAGGTTGCCGCCAACAATGGCAACCGCTGACACGGTGGTTACCCCGACAATCACCGGGATATCCACCTGTTGAATCGCCTGCCAGGCCAGCTGACCGATACCCGGCCAGCCAAAGACCGATTCGACTACCACCAGTCCGCCCATAAAAATGCCGATATCAATGCCTATCATCGGAATTAGCGGCAGCACGGCATTCGGCAGCACGTGACGCAGCAGTACGCGGGTTCGGCCCAGCCCTTTGGCCCGCGCGGTACGGATAAAATCCTGATGCAGCACCTCAATCATCGACGAGCGCAACATGCGTGAATACCAGCCGCTGCCGAGCAGGCCGAGGGTTAGCGCCGGTAGCGCCAGATGGCTGAAGCCGCCATAGCCTCCCATCGGGAACCAGTTGAGTACCACGGCGAAAAGATAGAGAAAAAGCATCGCGGCGATGAACTGCGGCGCCGAAACACCGATAAAGGAGAGCGCCATCAGAAGCCGGTCCGCCAGCCCGCCGCGTTTTAACGCCGCCAGGGTGCCGAGTGCGATCCCCAGTACCAACTCGCAGAGAATACCCGCCGCCATCAGCTGCAGTGACGGCCCAATACGGGCGGAAACCAGTTCACTCACTTCGCTGCGCTGAATAAACGAGCGTCCCAGATCGCCGTGCAGCAGCCCCTGCAGATAACGCCAATATTGCTGATAAAACGGCAGATCCAACCCCAACTGATGGCGGATGTTTTCGACTACTTCCGGCGTGGCACTGCGCCCGGCGATTTGGCGCGCTGGATCGGCGGGCAACATAAACAGCAGCAAATAGCAGATCAACGTAACGCCAAGCAGGATCAGCCCGGCATGCAACAGACGTTTTCCCAGAAATAGCATTAGTTTCGTCCTTTTAAGCCGGGATCGAGGGCGTCGCGCAGGGCGTCACCAGCGATATTGAAAGAGAGCGACAGCAGCACAATCGCCGCGCCGGGAAAGAACACCAGCCAGGGAGCCGAAGTAAAATAGCTCTGGCTTTCAAAGATGATGTTGCCCCAACTCGGCGTTGGCGGCTGTACCCCCACCCCGAGGAACGATAGAGTAGCTTCCAGCAGGACTGTGGTGGAGATGCCTAGTGTGGCCCAGACCAGCACCGTTGGCGCCAGATGTGGAATTAAATGCACGCCGAGAATACGCAACGTTCCGGCCCCCAGGGTGCGTTCCACGGCGATAAAGTCGCGGGCGCTAAGCGCGCTAGTTTCGGCGTAGGTAACCCTGGCGATCTGCACCCAGTTCACCATGGCGATCACCAGGGACACGATCCAGACACTTGGCTGGAAAATCGCCGCCAGGGCAATCGCCAGCAGCAGTGCGGGAAACGCCATCATCAGATCGGTAAAGCGCATCAGCAGCCCTCCGATACGCCCCTGCAGATAACCTGCGCTAAGCCCTACCAGGACGCCGATCAGTACTGCAGTGCCGTTGGCGACAACACCGATGAGTAACGAAGTACGAGCTCCGTAAATTAAACGCGAGAAGAGATCGCGTCCCAGCAGATCGGTTCCCAGCCAGTAAGTGCTGTTGGGAGAAAGCGGTGCGCCTTCCAGGCTCAGTCCCTCGACAAACTGTTCATCGGGATCGAAGGGGGTGAGCCAGGGGGCAAACAGCGCGCTCATCACCACCAGGAGAATAAACAGCAGCGAGAGCAGCAGGGCTGGCCGGCGCAGAAAATATCCGACTCTATTCATTGTGCTCCCCGCTTGCCGGACGACATTCGTAGCAGCCACTTCTGCGCCACCTGTGCCACCGACTGGTTCGTACACATTGATTCCGAGCGCAGGCGAACCCATGCCTGTTGTTCATCAATACTTTCCGCTTGCATCTGGGCCGCCAGAGCTTGGGTAATCTGCGGCATTGCTGCCAGACGCTGGCGCAGTAGCATCTGTTGCTGTTGAATGTCATGCAACTGCTGACGCAGCCCCACTGCCATCATCAGGGTGGTATAGATGGCTCGCTGTGTAATAGGCTTGGTAAGGAGCGCTGTTGCCCCTAACTCCAGCGCGCGCTGTACCTGGTAAAGTCCCTCATGTGAGGTCAGCGCGATCACCGGTATTCCCGCCAGATTGATCTGGCTCAGGGTTAGCGGGCTGGCGAATGCCTCCAGTTCCACCAGTACTGCACAGGGGGTGAGAGGAGGTAAAGCCTCATCTCCGGTCAGGTGATGCCAGCGGATACCCATCCGCGTCAGGTTTTTTTCCAGCGCTTCGCGACTCCTTGCTTCACAGTCTACCAGCAGGAGCGGCTGAGCATCTAAATCCGGGGACAGCAGCGTTTTCATTTAACAATCCTCAGAGCAGGTCTGGCTGCAACCGTTCGGCTTTCACGTAGCTCGGTCGCGGAGAGATAGGGATCGGGCATAACCGGCAGCGGTTCGCGATGCAGTATCTGAAAGCAAGTTTGTTGCAACTCAGCGATGTAGCAGGGCAAACAGGCGTGGTTGTTTCGAGCCATTACTGAGCGAGCGCCCGGAGAATCAACGTCGTGCTGACGATGCAGTGCCGCCAGCACCGCACCCGGCTCGCTGTTTCCGGCCTCGCGCAGGCTATTGGCAAACAGCCTTACTGCCCGCCAGCCGCCGATGTAGTAGTGGGAGATGCGCTGTGCGCCATGTTGCAGGTGCTGCCGCGCGCAAAAATCGAGATCGACGCTCTCAAAAAACGGTCCGCAGGAAAGCAAACGTACCGCCCTTAGTGGCGCGACTTCGGCGACTTCGGCTTCGGTAAAATTACAGCTGAGCACCGCTAACGTCCGCCGATCGCGAAGACAGGCCTCGTCCAGTGCGCGCAGAAACGCATAAGAGGTTTCGCCTACCAGGTTATTGAGTACAAAATCTACCTCTGTGCTGAGAATCGCCTCAATCAACTCGGTCACGTTGCTGTTTCTCAGGTGCAGATATTTTTCGCCCACCACCGTACCGCCGGAACCTTCCACTACCTCACGGGCGATACGATTGCTTTCCCAGCCCCAGACGTAGTTAGAGCCGATCAGCCAGGAGCGATTTCCGAACATATCCAGCGCCAGCCGCAGGAGTGGCAGCAGAGTCTGGTTCGGACAACCGCCCAGATATACGACCTGCTCGCAGCTCTCGAACCCCTCGTAAGGACAGCCATACCACAGCAGCAGGTTATGCTGCTCCAGGTCCGGGATAATCTCCTTCCGACTGGCAGAGGTAATGGTTCCGAAGATATGGCGGATGCCGTGAGCGATAAAGGTGCTCACCGCTTCACTGTAGGCTGCGAGTTCACCCGCAGGGTTGATATGTCGGGCCCGCAGCTGAAAAGGATAAGCAGGATCGGCATTGATTTCCTCTAAGGCATGGCGCGCACCAAGCAGTGTGCTGTTCGCCAGGTGGCTGTAGGTACCTTCTGTGGAAAGCAAAATTCCAATATCAATAGTTTGCACGTATGTTTGCTCTCTGCATTAATAAAAAAGAC
>NZ_GL882809.1:8863-10128 GCF_000195655.1 Klebsiella sp. MS 92-3 | reverse complement strand
GGGGCTTCATTACCTGTCGATATTTAATGGATTCAAGGCTTAAGGGTTGCCCCTGCTTGCATATACCCGACATGAAAAATTCATGCCATTTTTAAAGCACAGTTAAATCAATGGATTATTTATTTTTGGAGACACTTTTGCACCAATGGGATGCGGCTTGCTCAGTTATGGTGCAATTTTCTGATGCAGTCTGGTCTCTTCAACATGAGGTGGAGTAATGCACACCTGTTTTAGTTCCACGCACTTTTTGAGAGTTCCGGTTTTTCAGCCATCAGCAGGTGATCCTCCGGCGTCAGGTTATTCAGGGATTCATGGGGACGCTCTGGATGGAAGATCCTCGTGACGAAGCCGAATTTGCCCCCGGCCACGTGCTTTTTTTCGAGCGTAATGTTGTCCATGCATTACCAACCCTTCTTGAAGAACCCGTAATATTTCTGTCATTGGCCAGCCCTCGTCGTGATCCTGAAGATATTACCTTTGTTGACCCGAAAGATGGCACTGCCAGAACCTTTATGGCCAGAAATAATGAGTCAGCATAAAGGGCCAGAACCAAAGGTAAGGTGGAGCGGATGGTGAAATACCTCAAGGAGAACTTCTTCGTCCGGTACCGCCGGTTCGACAGCTTCGCCCAGGTTAATCAGCTACTGGAGCAGTGGATGGCTGACGTTGCCGACAGGCGGGAACTTCGCCAGTTCAGGCAGACACCGGAACAGCGCTTCACGCAGGAACAGGAGCATCTGCAGCCGTTGCCGGATACGGACTTCGATACCAGCTACTTCGATATCCGTCATGTCTCCTGGGATGGCTATATCGAGGTTGGCGGAAACCGTTACAGCGTGCCGGAAAGCCTGTGTGGCCAGCCGGTATCAATACGGATCTCGCTGGATGATGAACTGCGGATCTACAGTAATGAGCAGCAGATGGCATCGCACCGTCTCTGTTCGGCTGCATCCGGCTGGCAGACCGTGCCGGAGCATCACGCCCCGCTCTGGCAGCAGGTCAGTCAGGTGGAACCCGAAATCTGATTTATTCAACAAAGCCGCACCAAATCATCACTCGAAGATATTCAGGCATGGTACATCCGCGGCAAGCCCCTAATTTGTACTGAGGGGCAAAGTGAAAAAAGTTACTTTTTGTTGAAACGACAGTTAGCAATATCCCCCGCTTGCGGGGGCCATACCCACCAGGAGCAAACGCAGAAAGCCCGAGATACTTCTGCTGTACCGGGGGCTGGCGACATTTCAGGCAACACTCATAGTTGACAT
>NZ_GL882809.1:658-8745 GCF_000195655.1 Klebsiella sp. MS 92-3 | reverse complement strand
GGGGGGGGGGGGGAGGATGTCAATAATAGCAGACCACATCATGATGTCATTCTGACCGACAGATGCCAGAAGCAGAGGATCCATCCCATTTTATACCTACCTTATAACACTTAGAAAAACAACATGTTAAAAATGTTTATTGGAAACAATTTTATTTCCAATTGTAATGATAACCATTCTCATATTAATATGGCTACGTGATAATTAACTTTTGATGCACTCCGCATGTCTGACCGTGCCACTACCACAGCTTCCTTAACGTTCGAGTCGCTTTATGGCACCCATCACGGCTGGTTGAAAAGTTGGCTGACGCGCAAACTCCAGTCTGCCTTTGATGCAGATGACATTGCCCAGGACACTTTTTTGCGGGTAATGAGCAGCGAAACGCTCTCGACGATCCGCGATCCTCGCTCTTTCCTGTGCACTATCGCCAAACGCGTGATGGTGGACCTGTTTCGCCGAAACGCGCTGGAAAAAGCGTATCTGGAGATGCTGGCGCTTATGCCGGAGGGGGTAGCGCCTTCACCTGAGGAACGCGAAAGCCAGCTCGAGACCCTACAACTCGTCGACAGCATGCTGGACGGGCTAAACGGAAAAACACGTGAAGCGTTTCTGCTTTCGCAACTGGATGGCCTGACATACAGCGAGATTGCGCACAAACTCGGTGTTTCCGTCAGCTCCGTGAAAAAATACGTGGCGAAAGCCGTCGAGCACTGCCTGCTGTTTCGTCTGGAGCATGGGTTATGAATCCTTCGTTAACCGATTCCCGCCGTCAGGCGCTGCGTTCAGCTTCCCACTGGTATGCCGTGCTAAGCGGCGAGCGCGTCAGCCCACAACAGGAAGCGCGCTGGCAACAGTGGTATGAACAGGATCAGGATAACCAGTGGGCCTGGCAGCAGGTTGAAAACCTGCGCAACCAGCTTGGCGGTGTGCCTGGCGACGTTGCCAGCCGGGCGCTGCACGATACCCGCCTCACCCGCCGTCACGTGATGAAAGGATTACTGCTGTTGCTCGGCGCTGGCGGAGGCTGGCAACTCTGGCAGTCGGAAACCGGCGAAGGTCTGCGGGCAGATTACCGCACCGCCAAAGGCGCAGTCAGCCGTCAGCAACTGGAAGATGGCTCCCTGCTCACGCTGAATACCCAAAGCGCGGCGGATGTGCGTTTTGATGCGCATCAGCGCACCGTCCGGCTCTGGTACGGTGAAATCGCCATTACTACCGCGAAAGATGCGCAGCAACGCCCCTTCCGCGTCCTGACCCGTCAGGGCCAACTCACCGCTTTAGGGACAGAATTTACCGTCCGCCAGCAGGATAATTTCACGCAGCTTGACGTGCAGCAGCACGCCGTGGAAGTGCTTCTCGCCAGTGCCCCCGCGCAAAAACGCATCGTGAACGCTGGTGAAAGCCTGCAGTTCAGCGCCTCTGAGTTTGGCGCAGTGAAACCGCTGGATGACGAGAGTACAAGCTGGACGAAGGGCATCCTGAGCTTCAGCGATAAACCGCTGGGTGAGGTGATAGCCACGCTAAGCCGTTACCGCAACGGCGTGCTGCGCTGCGATCCCGCCGTTGCCGGGCTGCGCCTGAGCGGGACGTTCCCGCTGAAAAATACCGATGCGATCCTGAACGTTATCGCTCAAACGCTTCCCGTTAAAATTCAGTCTATTACGCGGTACTGGATAAACATTTCACCGCTGTAAGAAAAATAATTCTCATTTCGATTGTCCTTTTTACCTTCTCGTTCGACTCATAGCTGAACACAACAAAAATGATGATGGAGAAGGTATGACGCCGTTACGCGTTTTTCGTAAAACAACACCTTTGGTTAACGCCATTCGCCTGAGCCTGCTGCCGCTGGCCGGTCTCTCGTTTTCCGCTTTTGCTGCACAGGTTGATATCGCACCGGGATCGCTCGACAAAGCGCTCAATCAGTATGCCGCACACAGCGGAATTACCCTCTCGGTTGACGCCAGCCTGACGCGCGGCAAGCAGAGCAACGGCCTGCACGGAGATTACGACGTCGAGAGCGGCCTGCAACAGCTGCTGGACGGCAGCGGACTGCAGGTAAAACCGCTGGGAAATAACAGCTGGACGCTGGAGCCCGCGCCCGCGCCAAAAGAAGATGCCCTGACCGTGGTCGGCGACTGGCTGGGCGATGCGCGTGAAAACGACGTATTTGAACATGCTGGCGCGCGTGACGTGATCCGCCGTGAGGATTTCGCCAAAACCGGCGCAACCACCATGCGTGAGGTGCTTAACCGCATCCCTGGCGTCAGCGCGCCGGAAAACAACGGCACCGGCAGCCACGACCTGGCGATGAACTTTGGCATCCGGGGCCTGAACCCACGCCTCGCCAGCCGCTCGACCGTCCTGATGGACGGCATCCCCGTCCCCTTTGCCCCTTACGGTCAGCCGCAGCTTTCACTGGCTCCCGTTTCGCTCGGCAACATGGATGCCATTGACGTGGTGCGCGGTGGTGGTGCGGTGCGTTACGGACCGCAGAGCGTGGGCGGCGTGGTGAACTTTGTTACCCGCGCCATTCCGCAGGACTTTGGTATCGAGGCGGGGGTGGAAGGTCAGCTCAGCCCAACCTCTTCACAAAACAACCCGAAAGAGACGCACAACCTGATGGTGGGCGGCACAGCGGACAACGGTTTTGGCACCGCGCTGCTCTACTCCGGCACGCGCGGCAGTGACTGGCGCGAGCACAGCGCCACCCGCATCGACGACCTGATGCTGAAAAGCAAATATGCGCCGAATAAGGTGCACACCTTCAACAGCCTGCTGCAATATTACGATGGTGAAGCCGACATGCCCGGCGGCCTGTCCCGCGCGGATTACGACGCCGATCGCTGGCAATCCACCCACCCGTATGACCGCTTCTGGGGCCGTCGCAAGCTGGCGAGCCTGGGCTACCAGTTCCAGCCGGACAGCCAGCATAAATTCAACATTCTGGGGTTCTACACCCAAACCCTGCGCAGCGGCTACCTGGAGCAAGGCAAACGCATCACCCTCTCGCCGCGTAACTACTGGGTGCGCGGTATTGAGCCACGCTACAGCCAGAGCTTTATGATCGGCCCTTACGCGCACGAAGTGGGCGTGGGCTATCGCTATGTGAATGAATCAACGCATGAAATGCGTTACTACACCGCCACCAGCAGCGGGCAGTTGCCGTCCGGCTCAAGCCCTTACGACCGCGACACGCGTTCCGGCACCGAGGCGCACGCCTGGTATCTGGATGACAAAATCGACATCGGCAACTGGACCATCACGCCGGGTATGCGTTTCGAACATATCGAGTCATACCAGAACAACGCCATCAAAGGCACGCACGAAGAGGTGAGCTATAACGCACCGCTTCCGGCGTTGAACGTGCTCTATCACCTGACTGATAGCTGGAATCTTTATGCAAACACTGAAGGCTCGTTCGGCACCGTACAGTACAGCCAGATTGGCAAGGCTGTGCAAAGCGGCAATGTGGAACCGGAAAAAGCGCGAACCTGGGAACTCGGTACCCGCTACGACGACGGCGCGCTGACGGCGGAAATGGGGCTGTTCCTAATTAACTTTAACAATCAGTACGACTCCAACCAGACCAACGACACCGTCACTGCACGTGGCAAAACGCGCCATACCGGGCTGGAAACGCAGGCACGTTACGACCTGGGTACGCTAACGCCAACGCTTGATAACGTTTCCGTCTACGCCAGCTATGCGTATGTGAACGCGGAAATCCGCGAGAAAGGCGACACCTATGGCAATCAGGTGCCATTCTCCCCGAAACATAAAGGCACGCTGGGCGTGGACTACAAGCCGGGCAACTGGACGTTCAATCTGAACAGCGATTTCCAGTCCAGCCAGTTTGCGGATAACGCCAATACGGTGAAAGAGAGCGCCGACGGCAGTACCGGCCGCATTCCCGGCTTCATGCTCTGGGGCGCACGCGTGGCGTATGACTTTGGCCCGCAGATGGCAGATCTGAACCTGGCGTTCGGTGTGAAAAACATCTTCGACCAGGACTACTTCATCCGCTCTTATGACGACAACAACAAAGGCATCTACGCAGGCCAGCCGCGCACGCTGTATATGCAGGGGTCGTTGAAGTTCTGATGTGTTAACGCCCGGCTTGCCGGGCTTTTAGCTGGAATGTGACTATGTTGGCATTTATCCGTTTTCTTTTTGCAGGCCTGCTGCTGGTGATCGGCCACGCCTTTGCCGCCACGGTTCAGGACGAACACGGCACGTTTACACTCGATAAAACGCCACAACGGATTGTGGTGCTGGAACTCTCGTTCGCCGATGCGCTGGCCGCCGTGGACGTCAGCCCGATCGGTATTGCCGACGATAACGATGCAAAACGCATCCTGCCCGAAGTGCGTGCGCACCTGAAACCGTGGCAGTCCGTCGGAACGCGCGCGCAGCCGAGCCTGGAAGCCATTGCTGCCCTGAAACCAGACCTGATCATTGCCGACAGCAGTCGCCATGCGGGGATTTACACCGCCTTGCAGCAAATCGCGCCGGTACTGCTGCTTAAGTCCCGCAACGAAACCTACGCTGAAAATTTGCACTCAGCGGCTATCATCGGCGAAGTGGTAGGTAAAAAACGAGAGATGCAGGCGCGTCTGGAACAACATAAAGAGAAGATGGCGCAGTGGGCCAGCCAGCTTCCCACAGGGACACGCGTGGCCTTTGGCACATCACGCGAACAGCTATTCAACCTGCATACCCAGGAGACCTGGACCGGCAGCGTGCTGGCTTCTCTGGGGCTGAACGTTCCCGCTGCGATGGCGGGCGCGTCCATGCCGTCCATCGGCCTGGAGCAACTGCTGGCGGTCAATCCTGCCTGGCTGCTGGTTGCCCACTATCGCGAAGAGAGCATTGTTAAACGCTGGCAACAAGATCCGCTCTGGCAGATATTAACCGCCGCGCAGAAGCAGCAGGTTGCTTCAGTCGACAGTAACGCCTGGGCGCGGATGCGCGGTATTTTTGCCGCAGAGCGTATTGCCGCTGACACGGTAAAAATCTTCCACCATCAGCCGCTTACCGATGTGAAATGACCGCGCTAAAACACCCGGTGCTGCTGTGGGGGCTTCCCGTTGCAGTACTTATTATTATTTTCTGGCTGAGTCTGTTTTGCTACTCGGCCATTCCTGTTTCCGGAGCAGACGCAATCCGCGCCCTGCTGCCTGGACACACGCCAACGCTACCAGAAGCGCTGGTGCAAAACCTTCGTTTGCCGCGAAGCCTGGTCGCCGTTCTGATCGGCGCAAGCCTGGCGCTCGCGGGCACGCTGCTGCAAACCCTGACCCACAACCCAATGGCCTCTCCTTCACTGCTCGGCATTAACAGCGGCGCGGCGCTGGCTATGGCGCTTACCAGCGCGCTGAGTCCGACGCCGGTTGCAGGCTATTCCCTGTCGTTCATCGCGGCATGCGGGGGCGGCGTGAGCTGGCTGCTGGTCATGACCGCAGGAGGCGGGTTTCGTCATACCCAGGACAGAAACAAACTGATCCTCGCGGGTATCGCGCTGTCGGCCTTTTGTATGGCCCTGACCCGCATCACCCTACTGCTGGCCGAAGATCATGCTTACGGCATCTTTTACTGGCTGGCAGGCGGAGTGTCCCACGCCCACTGGCAGGATGTCTGGCAGCTCTTGCCGGTGGTGGTCACTGCAGTCCCTGTCGTGTTGCTGCTGGCGAATCAACTGAACCTGCTCAACGTCAGCGACAGTACCGCCCATACGCTGGGAGTGAACCTGCCGAGACTACGTTTGATCATCAATATGTTAGTGCTGCTTCTGGTTGGCGCGTGCGTCAGTGTGGCAGGTCCGGTGGCGTTTATCGGCCTGCTGGTGCCACATCTGGCGCGCTTCTGGGCAGGCTTCGATCAGCGCAACGTACTGCCGGTGAGCATGCTGCTGGGGGCCACGCTGATGCTGATGGCAGATGTACTCGCACGCGCGCTGGCCTTCCCCGGCGATCTGCCCGCAGGCGCAGTGCTGGCGCTGATTGGCAGTCCTTGCTTTGTCTGGCTGGTGAGGAGGCGAGGATGAAAATTGCGCTGGTCATTTCCATCACCCTTGCCCTGGCAGGCTGTGCGCTGTTATCACTCCATATGGGGGTGATCCCCGTGCCGTGGCGCGCGCTGCTGACCGACTGGCAGGACGGACGCGAGCATTATTATGTATTGATGGAGTACCGACTGCCGCGCTTGCTGCTGGCACTGTTTGTCGGTGCAGCCCTCGCCGTGGCGGGCGTGCTGGTACAGGGGATTGTGCGTAACCCGCTAGCATCACCGGATATTCTCGGCATTAACCATGCCGCCAGCCTTGCCTCTGTGGGAGCACTGCTTCTTATGCCATCACTATCCGTGATGGTGCTGCCGCTGCTGGCCTTTGCGGGCGGTATGGCGGGGTTGATCTTGCTGAAGATGCTGGCAAAGACCCACCAGCCGATGAAGCTGGCGCTCACCGGCGTGGCGCTTTCCGCCTGCTGGGCGAGCCTGACGGATTACCTGATGCTCCTGCACCCGCAGGATGTAAACAGTGCCCTGCTGTGGCTGACGGGTAGCTTATGGGGGCGCGACTGGCACTTTGTGAAGATTGCCGTGCCGTTGCTCATTCTGTTTTTGCCGCTGAGCCTGCGCTTTTGTCGCGATCTCGACCTGCTGGCGCTGGGCGATGCACGAGCAGCCACGCTCGGCGTGTCGGTTCAGCGCACCCGGTTCCAGGGGCTGATGCTGGCTGTCGCGATGACAGCAACCGGCGTGGCCGTCTGTGGCCCGATAAGTTTTATTGGTCTCGTCGTGCCGCACATGGTGCGCAGGATCGCCGGCGGGCGTCACCGCTGGCTGATGCCCGTTTCGGCCCTGACGGGCGCGTTGTTGCTGGTCATTGCCGATCTGCTGGCACGAATCATTCATCCGCCGCTGGAGCTTCCGGCAGGCGTGCTGACCGCCATTATCGGCGCACCGTGGTTTGTCTGGCTGCTTGTGAGAATGCGATAAATGAGATTACGTACTGAAAATCTGACCGTCAGCTATGGCGCACAAACCGTGCTGGATGGACTTTCTCTCGCCCTGCCTGCCGGAAAAATCACGGCCCTGCTCGGCCCTAACGGTTGCGGGAAATCGACGCTGTTGAACTGTTTTTCTCGCCTGTTAACACCAGACTCTGGCGAGATATTGCTTGATGAAAAACCCATAGCCGGTTTTTCCGCCCGCCAGCTGGCTCGCCGCCTGGCTTTACTGCCGCAACACCATTTATCCCCCGAGGGGATCACTGTACGGGAACTGGTTTCCTACGGCCGCAGCCCGTGGCTGTCGTTGTGGGGGCGACTCTCCGCGGAAGACAACGAGCGGGTCAACGTGGCAATGAGTCAGACCCGGACGCGCAATCTGGCTGACCGCAGGTTAACCCAGCTTTCCGGCGGCCAGCGCCAGCGTGCGTTTCTGGCGATGGTGCTGGCACAGGATACCCCACTCATTCTTCTTGATGAGCCTACGACCTACCTCGATATCAATCATCAGGTTGAACTGATGCGCCTGATGGTTGAACTCAAAAGGCAGGGGAAAACCGTAGTGACGGTACTCCACGATCTGAATCAGGCCAGCCGCTATTGCGATCATCTGGTGGTACTGGCAAGCGGTCGCGTGATGGCGCAAGGTGCTCCGGAAGCAGTGATGAAACCAGAGCTTCTAAAGACGGTGTTCAGCGTAGAAGCGGAAATCCATCCCGAACCGGTATCTGGCAGACCCATGTGTGTGGTGAAGTAGTCTGGCGAAGTCATAAGGATCATCACAGGACAGATAAAGGAAGTGATAACCACCTGCCAACAGGCACCAAAATCTGGCTGGTTGCCGGTATCACCGACATGCGCAACGGCTTCAATGGTCTCGCCGCAAAGGTGCAGACGATGCTGAAAGATGACCCGATGTCCGGCCATGTCTTCATCTTCCGGGGCCGCAGCGGCAGTAAGGTCAAACTGCTGTGGTCCACCGGCGACGGGCTGTGCCTGCTGACCAAACGGCTGGAACGCGGCCGCTTCGCCTGGCCCTCTGCCCGCGATGGCAAAGTGTTCCTGACCCCGGCG
>NZ_GL882809.1:0-648 GCF_000195655.1 Klebsiella sp. MS 92-3 | reverse complement strand
AGCTTGCTGCTGACGCTTAGGGGGATGTTCTTCAGTTATTTGTAAGCGTACAGCGTGAACCGTCTGGTCATAATCTGAAGCATCCGACAAAGTGGTGTCCACCAAATAAGTAGTGGGAACCAAAGTGTCAGATATGCAGAAAAATATGACTCCCGGCAGGCGTAAAGGCTGCCCTAATTATTCTCCTGAGTTTAAACAGCAACTCGTTGCTGCCTCCTGCGAACCCGGGATATCCATCTCAAAACTGGCGCTTGAAAATGGCATTAATGCCAATCTGCTCTTTAAATGGCGCCAGCAGTGGCGCGAGGGAAAGCTGCTATTACCTTCCTCTGAGAGTCCTCAGTTACTTCCTGTGACTCTCGATGCCACCGCCGTACAACCAGAACCGCCCGCTGAGGACTCAGAGCTCAGCATCTGCTGTGAGGTAACGTTCCGGCACGGGACACTCCGCCTCAACGGCACTGTCAGCGAAAAGCTTCTGACTCTGCTGATACAGGAACTGAAGCGATGATCCCGCTACCAACAGGCATCAAAATCTGGCTGGTTGCCGGTATTACCGATATGAGAAACGGCTTCAACGGGCTGGCTGCAAAAGTGCAGACGGCGCTGAAAGACGAACCGATGTCCGGCCATGTCTTCATCTTCCGG
>NZ_GL882808.1:79940-91898 GCF_000195655.1 Klebsiella sp. MS 92-3 | reverse complement strand
TTCAGCAAAAATCCTCTGCATTAATCGCTCTTTTTCCCCTCCACACCATCAGCCATAATTTCATCCGTTAACCGAAATGAATAAATAACGAGGAAAATCATGGCAATCCCTGCATTTGGTCTTGGCACCTTCCGTCTGAAAGATGATGTTGTTATCACATCCGTAAAAACCGCGCTGGAGCTGGGCTATCGTGCTATCGACACCGCGCAAATCTATGACAACGAAGCCGCGGTGGGTCAGGCTATCGCCGAAAGCGGCGTGCCGCGTGATGAGCTGTTCATCACTACCAAAATCTGGATCGAGAACCTGAGCAAAGACAAACTCATCGCCAGCCTGCAAGAAAGTCTGCAGAAGCTGCGCACGGACTATGTTGACCTGACGCTCATCCACTGGCCGGCACCGAACGATGCGGTTGCCGTTGAAGAGTTTATGACAGCCTTGATGGAAGCGAAGAAGCTGGGTCTGACCCGTCAGATTGGTATCTCCAACTTCACTATTCCACTGATGGAGCGCGCGATTGCCGCCGTTGGCGCTGAAAACATTGCGACCAACCAGATTGAACTCTCGCCGTATCTGCAAAACCGTAAAGTCGTCGACTGGGCACGTGAGCACGGCATCCACATCACCTCTTACATGACGCTGGCTTATGGTAAGGCGCTGAAAGATGAAGTGATTGCCCGTATCGCGGCGAAACATAATGCGACTCCGGCGCAGGTTATCCTGGCATGGGCGATGGGCGAGGGGTACGCGGTGATCCCGTCCTCGACGAAGCGTGATAACCTGGCCAGCAACCTGAAGGCGCTGGATCTGCAGTTGGATGATGAAGATCGACAGGCGATCGCTGCGCTGGATTGCAACGATCGGCTGGTGAGCCCGGAAGGTCTGGCGCCGCAGTGGGATTAATCACTCGCTACCGGTATGCCGTTCGCCCTGCCGCCCGAGAAGGTATTACGACAGCTCCTTCGGGAGCTGTTTTACGTGGTCGCTCAGAAAATCAATAAATGCCCTGATGCGAGTGCTGACCGCCCGGTCGCTGTAATAGACGGCACTGAAAGGCATTTCCACCGGTAAGCGCTTATCGGCCAGTAGCTCGACAAACTCTCCGCTGGCAATCTCTTTATCCACCATGTAATCCGACAGGCAGGCAATACCGTTGCCGGTCAGGCACAGCTGCTTGAGCGTTTCGCCGCTATTGGATGACACCGCCGCTTCGATCTCTAACAGCTGGCCATCGCAACAGGAGACCGGCCAGGTATTCAGCGATACCGGCTCGGTGAAGCCGAGGCAGTGATGCTGTTTCAGATCGGATGGATGCTGCGGCATACCGTAGCGCGCGACATAGTCGGGCGAGGCGACGATCTTACGATAGCTGGTAAACAGCGGTCGGGCGCGCAGGCTGGAATCCGTTAAGGTCCCGGCCCGAATGGCCACATCCACTTTCCGTTCAATCAGATTGATAAACGTCTCAGACGAGACGAGCGACAGCGTCATTTCCGGGTAGCGTTCGCGAAATGGCTTCACCAGCGGCATGAGAAAATGCAGCATCACCGGCGTCGCGGCATCTACCCGCAGCAGGCCCCGCGGCGTCGTGCGCGTCTCCAGCAGATCGTTCTCTGCCGCCGCCATTTCCTGCAAGACCACCTGCATCCGGCGAAAATAGCGCTCGCCTTCTTCTGTCAGGCTGAGCTGGCGGGTGGTCCGATTGAGCAGGCTTACGCCTAGCTTTGATTCCAGCTTTTTGACCGCTCGGCTGACGGCGGAGTTGGCCTGTCCGAGCTGCTCGGCCGCCCGGCTGAAACTCCCGCTTTCCACCACCGCCACAAAGATGGCGATCTCCTCTGATGTGGCTCTCATTATTGCACCTATAGCAAAATTCTATTGATACTTTGATAGTTTTTGTTATTTATACAACCCTTCATACTACGTGTCATCTTAATCCTGATGCTACGGAGTAAATTATGCCACTGGCGCTATTTGCCTTAACCATCGGTGCCTTCGCAATTGGCACCACTGAATTTGTGATTGTCGGCCTGGTCCCGACCATTGCTCAGCAACTCTCTATCTCCCTGCCTTCGGCGGGACTGCTGGTCTCTATCTACGCGCTGGGCGTGGCGATCGGCGCCCCGGTACTGACGGCGTTGACCGGGCGTATGCCGCGTAAACAGCTGCTGCTGGCGCTGATGGTGCTGTTTACGGCGGGTAACATACTGGCCTGGCAGGCCCCTGGCTATGAAACGCTGATCCTGGCGCGACTGCTGACTGGTCTGGCGCACGGCGTGTTCTTTTCTATCGGCTCGACAATCGCCACCAGCCTGGTGGCAAAAGAGAAAGCAGCCTCGGCCATCGCCATTATGTTCGGTGGCCTGACGGTCGCGCTGGTGACCGGCGTTCCCTTTGGCACCTTTATTGGCCAGCATTTCGGCTGGCGGGAAACCTTCCTCGCGGTATCGATTCTCGGGGTGATTGCGCTAATCAGCAGTCTGATTCTGGTGCCGAATAATATTCCGGGCCGCGCCAGCGCCAGCCTGCGCGATCAGCTGAAAGTATTAACCCATCCGCGCCTGCTGATGATCTACGCCATTACCGCGCTGGGCTATGGCGGCGTGTTTACCGCTTTTACTTTCCTGGCGCCGATGATGCAGGAGCTGGCCGGCTTCAGCCCGTCAGCGGTGAGCTGGATCCTGCTGGGCTATGGTGTCTCGGTGGCTATAGGTAACGTGTGGGGCGGCAAACTGGCCGATAAGCATGGCGCCGTCTCCGCGCTGAAGTTTATCTTCGCCGCGCTGGTGGTGCTGCTGCTGGTCTTCCAGTTGACCGCCAGCGTTCACTATGCCGCGCTGGCAACGGTACTGGTGATGGGCATCTTCGCCTTCGGCAACGTGCCGGGTCTGCAGGTCTATGTGGTGCAAAAAGCCGAACAGTACACGCCTGGCGCCGTCGACGTCGCTTCCGGCCTGAATATTGCCGCCTTTAACGTCGGCATTGCTCTGGGGTCGATCGTCGGCGGACAGACGGTCGAGCGGTACGGTCTGGCGCAGACGCCGTGGATTGGCGCGATGATTGTGCTGGTCGCTTTGCTGTTGGTGGTCCTGAGCGGACGTTTAGATAAATTGCCACGCCGTTCGGCAGCGCTTTCTCCCGAAGGCTAAGGGTTTCTCGCAATTTGCATTGAAAGTGTATGGGAAAATCCCTATAACAGAATAACCAGTCGTCGTCGGGCTGGTTTCTGTTATCGAGGATTAATGCCCAAATTGCGAAAGAACACCTACGCCATGCGCTATGTCGCCGGACAACCTGCGGAGAGAATATTGCCTCCGGGGGCGTTTGCGGGCGTGAGTCCGGTTTATCCCGCCGGTACGCCATTAAGCAGCGATGAGAAGATCCGCGTGCTGGTATGGAATATCTTCAAGCAGCAGCGCGCAGAGTGGCAGTCGGTCCTCAAAAATTTCGGCAAAGATGCGCATTTGGTCCTGTTGCAGGAGGCGCAAACCACCCCAGAACTGGTCCGGTTCGCGACTTCAAACTATCTGGCCGCCGATCAGGTGCCGGCGCTGGTATTGCCGCAGCATCCTTCCGGCGTAATGACGCTGGCCTCCGCGCACCCCATCTATTGCTGTCCGCTGCGCGAGCGCGAGCCTATTTTGCGATTGCCGAAATCGGCGTTAGTGACCGTTTATCCGCTGCCGGATGCGCGGTTGTTGATGGTAGTCAATATCCATGCCGTCAACTTTAGCCTTGGCGTCGACGTCTACAGCAAACAGCTGCTGCCAATTGGCGATCAGATCGCCCATCACAGCGGGCCGGTGATCATGGCCGGCGACTTCAATGCCTGGAGCCGGCCGCGGATGAATGCGCTGTACCGCTTTGCGCGTGAGATGTCGTTACGCGAAGTTCGTTTCTCAGACGATCAGCGCCGCCGCGCGTTTGGTCGTCCCCTCGATTTTGTGTTCTACCGTGGGTTAAGCGTGCACGATGCTTCCGTGCTGGTGACCCGCGCCTCCGACCACAACCCGCTACTAGTCGAATTCAGTCCCGGCAAGCCTGATTAATTTAAGGTTGGTCAGGCCTGCCATGGGGCAGGCCTGCGCATGCATGGTGCTGCCTTTTATTACTCAAAAAAAACCGTAAGGACAAGACAACATGACAACACGCTCTCACCATGACAACGTCGAAAAGCAGTTCGGCTCCCAGGCCAGCGCCTATCTGACCAGCGCCGTACACGCCTCTGGTCGCGATCTGCAGCGGCTGGCGGAACGGCTGGCTGATTTTCCTCAGGCGAAAGTGCTGGATATGGGCTGCGGGGCAGGGCACGCCAGCTTTACCGCGGCGGGACAGGTTGCCGAGGTGACCGCCTATGATTTATCGAGCCAGATGCTGGAGGTCGTTGCCGCCGCGGCAAAGGAGAAAGGTTTTAGCAATATCGTGACCCAGCAGGGGTACGCCGAAACGCTGCCGTTCGCTGATGCCAGCTTTGATGTGGTGATTAGCCGCTACTCCGCTCACCACTGGCATGACGTTGGCCAGGCGCTGCGTGAGGTGAAACGTGTTCTCAAGCCGGGCGGGGTGATTATCGTGATGGACGTGATGTCGCCGGGTCATCCGGTACGTGATGTCTGGCTGCAGACGGTGGAAGCCCTGCGCGACACCTCGCATGTGCGTAATTATTCCAGCGGCGAGTGGTTGACGCTGGCGACTGAAGCGGGGCTGGTGGTTAACCAGTTGTTGACCGATCGCCTGCCGCTGGAGTTCAGTTCATGGGTGGCGCGGATGCGTACTTCTGAGCCGCTGGTGGAGGCGATTCGCTTATATCAGCAGAGCGCTTCGGCGGAGGTCAAAGCGTACTTCGAGTTACAGGAGGACGGATCGTTTACCAGCGATACCATTCTGTTCGAAGCGCATAAAGCGGTTTAATTTAGGCAACAAGAAAGGCACCGGGGAAGTCGGTGCCTTTTTGTCGAACCAGAGGTATCAGGACTCTGGTCGATCGCTGTTTTTCACAAACAACGTTAGCTGATCGCCTGGGCGCAGGTTGTCGGTATCGCTGTTCCAGCGCATCACGTCGCGAATATTAACGCCGTGACGTTTGGCGATGCTCGACAGCGAATCGCCTTTACGAACGCGATAGGTGATGCTATCGCTGTTGTTCGCCAGACGCTGGGCGCTGCTGCCTGCGCCAATAACCAGATTCTGCCCAACCTTTAATCCAGAGCCGCGCAGGTTATTCCACTGCTGCAGATCGCGGGTCGTCACACCAAGACGGGAAGCTATCCCGGAAATGGTGTCGCCGGAACGCACCTTATAGCTACGGCTGGTCAGCGGCGTATTGTCTGCGAGCTGCGTCGGCTGCACGGCGGCAATGTCGCCAGAGGCCAGCGATTCACGCAGCTGTGCGGCGTGCTTCTGCGGCACCATGACGTACTTTGGCCCGCTCGCGCCCAGCGTTGACCCTTTTACGCCCGCATTGAACGTCTTCAGCTTGCTGACCGGCATACCGGCCATGTCCGCGAGCTGAGAAATATCAACCGGACTGTCGAGGCGAACGCGCGCCAGCGCACGGCTTTCATCAGCCGTAGGCAGCTTTACGCCGTAACGTTTGCTGTTTTTGAGAATGTCGCTCAATGCCAGCATTTTCGGGACGTAGATTTTCGTTTCATGCGGCAGAGACAGCGACCAGAAATCGGTGGGTTTGCCACGCGAACGGTTCGCTTTTACTGCCTTCATGACCCGGCCTTCGCCGCTGTTATAGGCTGCGACCGTTAACAACCAGTCGCCGTCGAACATTTTGTTCAGACGTTGCATCATGTCCAGCGCCGCGGTAGTAGATGCGACGACATCACGACGCGCATCGTAACTGCGGGTCTGTTTTAAACCATAATTGCGCCCTGTGCTCGGAATGATCTGCCAAATGCCTGCGGCATTGGCGCCAGACGTCGCGTGTGGGTCAAAAGCGCTCTCCACTATGGGTAGTAATACCAGTTCCATTGGCATGTTACGTTTCTTAACCTGCCCGGCTATCCAGTACATATACGGCTCTGCCCGTAAAGTTACATCGTGGAGATAGCTCTTATTTCTTAAGTACTTCTGTTTCTGTTCGCGAATCCGGGGATTATCCGGTATTCCCATCTTTAGCTCGTCGCCTATGGAAGTCCACAGATCCTGGTCTTGCGCGTAGAAGGTTCCATCATCTAACCAGCGCGCTTGACTTGTGAACTTGCCTGCTTCCCCTTGACCAGCCGCAGAAAGGCTCTGTGCTCGCTGTTCGACGGTGCCATCGTGCTTAGACGCCTGGCACCCCACCAGCAGGACAGAGGCGAGTAATATCGCTCGTGCCTTCATGTGTGTGTCAATAGTTGCTTAAAAGACGACCAAGGATAACGGCGAAGTTGGCCGATGACAAGAATTAAATATCAGAAGTCATCTTTCTTTGACCTTAACCATGCAAATCGCGCCACAGAGTGTTGCAAATTTGTTTCTTTGTTAATTTTATCAATTAAATCAATATCATTTACGCGTAAAAATAAATTTATACGCCGCTCATTTTTCAGAGTTACGGGTAGTGTTTTTTGTTTTTTTGCACGTAACTCATTAACTTTATGATAGTAATCGTTTATGTCCCTATCATCTGGCAGGATACTCAATGCAAACTTCATATTCGCTAACGTATATTCATGTGCGCAACATATGAGGGTTTCTTCAGGAAGGGCGTTAATTTTCATAAATGATTGATACATCTGCTCTGCTGTACCTTCGAACAGCCTTCCACAGCCGCCGGAAAACATCGTATCGCCACAGAACAGATAAGGTTCGCTGTAGTAACAGATATGTCCTAATGTGTGACCTGGCGTAGAGAAAATGGAAAAATCGTGCCCGAGAATTGACAGCCGATCGCCATCGCCTACCACCTGAGTGACGCCTTTATCCTGGGTTTCCGCCGGCCCGTAAACCACTATAGAAGGGAATTTTTCACGTAATTGTTTTACGCCGCCGACGTGATCCTGATGATGATGGGTCAATAAAATAGCCTCGGGCTGCCACTGGTTTTCCTCGATGGCTGCCAGAACCGGCGCGGCTTCGCCTGGATCTACGATGATGCAGCGGCCGTTATTCTCACTGAGAACCCAGATGTAGTTGTCCTGAAACGCGGGAATACTGATAAGATTCATAAATTACCTCTAAAGCGTAGCGGAAGGTGGCAATGAAGCCGGCAAGGATACCTCACACAGTGACAGCGCCTGAGCATTGGTCCAGTATGCCGTGGGGCGAATACTATCGCGAAACGCTGGAGCAGCAGATGAAACCGTGGCTGGCTAAATTATATGGCTTTCATCTGCTTAAGATTGGCAATCTGAGCGCGGAAATCAATACCGAAGCTTGCGCCATCTCGCACCAGGTGAATGTCTCGCTGGCGGGAAATCCAATGCAGGTCCGGGCTGACCCGCTGCATTTACCCTTTGCCGAAAAGTCCGTTGACGCCTGCCTGCTGGCGCACACCCTGCCGTGGTGTAGCGATCCGCATCGTCTGCTGCGGGAAGCCGATCGTGTACTGATCGATGATGGCTGGATGATCCTGACCGGGTTTAATCCGGTCAGCCTGATGGGGTTGCGTAAGCTGGTGCCGGTCCTGCGCAAAGGAACGCCTTATAATAGCCGTATGTTTACGCTGATGCGCCAGCTGGACTGGCTGGCGCTGCTCAACTTTGAAGTGCTGCACTATGGACGTTACCAGGTTTTGCCCTGGTCGCGCCATGGCGGCAAATTGTTGAGCACCCATCTGCCGGCGCTGGGCTGTTTGCAATTGATTGTCGCCCGCAAACGGACCATTCCGCTGACGCTCAATCCGATGAAATCCGGCAAAGCGAAAACTCAGCTGCGGCCGGCGGTGGGCGCCACCCGGCAGTGGCGCAAAGGGCAGAATTAACTCTCAGGCAGGTAGCCGACATCGTCCAGTGTGGGGTGGGAGGCCGCCGCGCGCGCCAGCTCGTCGCAGCGTTCATTTTCAGGATGGCCGGCATGGCCCTTTACCCATTCCCATTTAATTTTATGCTGGCCAAGCGCGGCGTCCAGCCGCTGCCAGAGGTCGACATTTTTCACCGGCTTTTTCTCTGCCGTTTTCCAGCCGCGCTTTTTCCAGTTGTGGATCCACTGGGTGATCCCCTGACGAACATACTGGCTGTCAGTGCTGAGCACCACTTCGCAATGCTCTTTTAACGCTTCCAGGGCAACAATTGCCGCCATCAGTTCCATGCGGTTATTGGTGGTCAGACGGTAGCCAGCGCTGAAGGTTTTTTCGTGCTGGCGGTAGCGCATGATGGCGCCGTAGCCGCCAGGTCCTGGATTACCCAGGCAAGAGCCGTCGGTGAAAATTTCTACCTGTTTGAGCATCTCTGGTAGACTTCCTGTAATTGAAATCGATTTGTAAACGATAAGTCTGACATAAATGACCGCTATGAGCACTGCAATTACGCGCCAGATTGTTCTCGATACCGAAACCACCGGTATGAACCAGATCGGGGCACACTACGAAGGACACAAGATCATTGAGATCGGCGCCGTGGAGGTGATCAACCGCCGCCTGACCGGTAACAATTTTCACGTCTATCTGAAGCCCGATCGGCTGGTGGATCCTGAAGCATTCGGCGTACACGGGATCGCCGATGAGTTCCTGCTGGATAAACCTACCTTTGCCGACGTGGCTGATGAGTTTATGGATTACATCCGCGGCGCGGAGCTGGTGATCCATAACGCCTCGTTCGATATCGGCTTTATGGATTATGAATTCAGTAAGCTAAACCGCGGCATCGGAAAAACCGAGACCTTTTGTAAAATCACCGACAGTTTGGCGCTGGCGCGGAAAATGTTTCCAGGCAAGCGCAACAGCCTCGATGCGCTATGTTCGCGTTACGAAATAGATAACAGCAAGCGTACGCTGCACGGGGCGTTGCTCGATGCCCAGATCCTTGCCGATGTCTATTTGATGATGACCGGCGGCCAGACTTCGATGGCGTTCTCTATGGAAGGCGAAAGCCAGCAGCAGGCGGGAGAGATGGGAATTCAGCGCGTCGTCCGCGCCGGCAGTCAGTTACGCGTGGTTTATGCCTCAGATGAAGAACTGGCGAACCATGAATCCCGCCTCGACCTGGTACAAAAGAAAGGCGGAAGCTGCCTGTGGCGTGCCTGATAGCCACTAAAATGAATTAAAAATAGGCGGTTGGGTGATTTTTGCAGCAAACGATTCAAAATGGTAGAAAAAGCGTTGACGGGGTAGAGGGGAATCCGTAATATTCGCCTCGTTCCCAACGGAACAACAACGCGGAGCGGTAGTTCAGTCGGTTAGAATACCTGCCTGTCACGCAGGGGGTCGCGGGTTCGAGTCCCGTCCGTTCCGCCACTATTCAGAAAGCCTGAGTCAGCAATGATTCAGGCTTTCGTCGTTTTCGTCGCCGAATTTCAGCGCACCTCTTGTTCCTCCTGCATGCACTGCATAAATACCCGCATCGCCGGACTGATAGCCTTCCCGGCATGGTGGGCGCAGAGCGCATGGATCGTCAACGGCGTCTCGCTGAATGGCAGCTCAACCAGCGTCCCGCGCTTGAGCTCGTCCTCCACCGCAAAGCGTGGCAGAAAACTCACTCCCAGATTTCCCGCCACGCACTGCTTGATACTCTCAATACTCCACAGCTCAATGGTGTTCTCCAGAGTAATTTCGCGCTGGCGCAGGGTGCTTTCAAAAATCTGCCGGAACACGCACTGGGGTTCGTTGATGATAAAGCTCAGCGGGATATGCTGCCGCGGGCGCATGAAGTCTACCGGCGCCTGCTCGACCGATGCGACCAGCGTCAGCGACTGCTGGCCAAGCTCCATTATCGTGAGCGCGTCATCGTTACCCACCCGGTAAAACACCCCCAAATCGACCTCGTCGGCAAGCAGCGCATCGCGGATGCTGTAGCAGTTGAGCGACTGCAGCGACAGGCGCACTTTCGGAGCGCGTTGCTTAAAACGCTGCAGCACCCGCGGCATTTTATACGCCAGCAGCGTTTCGCCAGTGGCGACGCGAAGTTCGCCGCCGGGCTCATCGTCCTGGCGTGCCGCCTGACGTATCGAGGCCATCACTTTAGTCAGGTCGTAGACATGCGGCAGGAGCTTCTTACCGGCGGCGGTGAGACACATCCGCCGGCCGATTTTCTCAAACAGCGGAATGGCAAGCTCCTGCTCCAGCTGCTGGATATGAAAAGTCACGGTGGACTGAGTGCAGCATAGTTTCTGCGCCGCGCGCAGAAAGGAACCTTCTTCGACAACAGTTTTGAAGGTGATGAAGCGTCGCAGATCCATATTTCCTCTTTGTATCGATATTATCGAAGCGAGAATGAAAAAATATTCATTTTTTTAAATTATCAGCTTCGGGTAGTGTCTGCCAGACAAGAGGAGAAAACCCGTGACACCTACCCTGATTAGCGCCTTTTTAACTTACACTTTGATCACCGCCCTGACACCCGGGCCCAACAATATCCTGGCGCTGAGCAGCGTCACCTCCCATGGTCTACGCCGAAGCCTGCGGGTGCTGGCCGGGATGAGCGTCGGGTTTATTATCACTATGTTGATTTGCGCGGCTTTAACCTTTTCGCTGGTTGAACTCGACTCACGCTTTACCCTGGTATTGGGATGGATTGGCGCGGCGTACATCCTGTGGCTGGCCTGGCAGATTGCCAAAAGCAAACCGGCGACAGGGACGCCGAGTGCAGAACCGGTAGGCTTTTGGGCAAGTCTGGGGCTACAGTTCGTCAACGTTAAAATTATTCTGTATGGCATCACCGCGCTTTCTACCTTTGTTCTGCCCGTTACTCGCGAGCCTGTTTGGCTTATCAGCGTGAGTCTGCTGCTGGCGGCGATTGGCGCGCTGGGAAATCTGTGCTGGGCGCTGGCGGGGCATCTGTTTCAGCGCCTGTTTTTGCTGTACGGGCGGCAACTGAACTGGATGCTGGCAGCGTTATTGGTCTACTGTGCTGTGCGGATCGTGGTGGAATAAAAAGGGAGCGCAGCGGCTCCCGAAGGGTGATTAGCCGATCGTGAAAGGATCGGCATCGCGCCAGGCGGGGAATTTTTCACGATATTCCTGAAGGGCGCTCAGCGACAGCTCGGCATCAAGACGAGTGGCCTGATGCGGATCGGCGGTGGCGATAATCTCCCCCTGGGGATTGATAATCCGACTATCGCCGCGGTAATGATGGCCGTTGCCGTCAGTGCCAACCCGGTTACAGCCGGCGACATAGGCCTGGTTTTCAATCGCGCGGGCGATCAGCAGCGACTGCCAGTGCAGCGAGCGCGGCGCCGGCCAGTTGGCGACATACAGCGCCAAATCATAGTCGTTCTGATTACGCGACCATACCGGAAAGCGCAGGTCGTAACAGACCAGCGGCAGGATCCGCCATCCACGCCATTCAAAGACCACGCGCTGGTTTCCGGCCTCATAGTGATGATGTTCATCGGCCATACGGAACAGGTGCCGTTTATCATAATGGTGCACCGTACCGTCAGGCTCGACCAGCAGGAAGCGGTTAACAGCGCCGTGTTCAGTTTGCAGCGCAGCGCTGCCGGCAATCAGCGCCTGGGATTGCGCAGCCCGGGCATGCATCCACTCCACCACGTCGGCCTCGGGTAAAGACTGTTTTGCCGCTTCCATGGCAAAGCCGGTGGTAAACATCTCTGGTAAAACAATCACATCGCGCCCGGTGATTCCTTCCAGTTGGCGATCAAAATGGCGCAGGTTGGCAGGGCCGTCCATCCAGACCAGCGGTTGTTGCAACAGCGAAATTTTCAGGCCAGGCACAATGGTCAACTCCATTCTCATGAGGGGGTTAGGTTAACTGTAACACCATATCAGCCGCGCGGCGGTCCGCGGAATATTTTGTTAAAAAAATGCTACTGATGGAAACGAAAGGGGAGGAGAGGGCGAAAAAAAGG
>NZ_GL882808.1:69061-79799 GCF_000195655.1 Klebsiella sp. MS 92-3 | reverse complement strand
CGGGGAAAGTTCCCCGCCCGGCGTGTGATGTGGTAGTGGTTTTATTATGCAGCTTCAACTTTACGAACTTTTTCCGGCAGCTTTACCGGCTTTGTCGCCAGCTCCTCTGGCGCAAAGTCGTCGACGTTAATGCTGCGCAGACGGCTATGCTCTGCACGGGTAAGAATGGCGGCCTCATCCTGACTGATTAATCCTTTGGCCAGCGCGTTGTGGGCCAGCTCATCCAGACGGGTGAACGGCAGATTTTTACCCAACTCTTTGCAGATCCGCTGGTGGATAGGATCGGCCGCCATCACTTCCAGCAGGGCCTCTTCCAGCAGGCCTACCGGGTTATGCTCGCTCGGCGTCAGATACTGACCGCGGCCGATGCGGGAGCGCGTGGCGCTGGGCACCTGCAGAATTTTGGCGACCTGGTGGTCCAGCCTATCCGACGGCGCATGATGATGACGGCCGGTCGGGAAGATGACCAGGCGCATTACGCCTGCCACCAGACGGTTCGGGAAATTGTCCAACAGATCGTCAATGGCTTGCTCGGCCTGGTGCAGCGCGTCCTGTACCCCCCAGTGAACCAGCGGCAGATCGGCTTCATTGCGTCCTTCATCGTCATAGCGTTTCAGCACCGCCGAGGCCAGGTACAGCTGGCTTAACACATCCCCCAGACGGGCGGAGATACGTTCGCGTCGCTTGAGGCTGCCGCCTAGCACCGCCATTGAGACGTCTGACAGCAGTGCCAGGTTGGCGCTCAGACGATTCATTTGCTGATAGTAGCGACGGGTGGCGTCACGGGTCGGCGCGCTGCTGGTGCGCCCGCCGGTCAGGCCCAGCCAGAAACTCCGCACTTTATTACTGCCGACATGGCCGATGTGTTTGAACAGCAGCTTGTCATAGGCGTTCAGGTCATTATTCTGCGCGGCGGCCATCTCCTCCAGTACGTACGGATGGCAGCGAATCGCCCCCTGACCGAAGATCATCATGCTGCGGGTCAGAATGTTTGCGCCTTCCACGGTGATGGCGATAGGCGCGCCCTGATAGGCCCGGGCGAGGAAGTTGCCTTCGCCCAGCATAATGCCTTTCCCGCCGGTAATATCCATCGCGTCAATAATGGAGCGCTGGCCGCGGTGGGTGCAGTGATATTTCACAATAGCGGACAGCACTGCAGGTTTCTCGCCGAGCATGATGCCGTAGGTGATCAGCGACGCCGCAGCGTCCATCACATAGGCGTTACCGGCGATACGCGCCAGCGCCTCTTCAATCCCTTCCATTTTGCCGATGGAGATTTTGAACGGGCGGCGAATATGGGCGTAAGCGCCAGTCGCCATGGCAACGGATTTCAGACCACCGGTGGCGTTGGACGGCAGAGTAATACCGCGGCCGACCGATAGACATTCAACCAACATGCGCCAGCCCTGACCGGCCATGCTTGGGCCGCCGATGATGTAATCGATAGGCACGAAGATATCTTTGCCGCGGGTTGGACCGTTCTGGAACGGCACGTTCAGCGGGAAGTGGCGACGGCCGATTTCCACGCCCGGGGTGGAGGTGGGGATCAGCGCGCAGGTGATACCCAGCTCTTCTTCTCCGCCCAGCAAACGATCCGGGTCAGAGAGTTTGAAAGCCAGCCCCAGCACGGTGGCGATAGGCGCCAGCGTGATATAACGTTTGTTCCAGGTCAGGCGCATCCCCAGCACCTGTTGACCCTGCCAGTCGCCCATGCACACCACGCCGGTATCCGGGATGGCGCCGGCGTCAGAGCCCGCTTCCGGGCTGGTGAGAGCGAAGCAAGGGATTTCCAGGCCGCGTGCCAGACGCGGCAGATAATGATTCTTCTGTTCTTCGGTACCGTAATGCTGCAGCAGTTCGCCCGGGCCCAGCGAGTTCGGGACGCCGACGGTGATCGCCAGGATGCCGGAGACGCCAGAGAGTTTCTGCAGTACTCGTGCCTGAGCGTAAGCGGAAAACTCAAGTCCGCCATACTCTTTCTTAATGATCATCGCGAAGAAGCGGTGCTCTTTCAGATAGGCCCACAGCTCCGGCGGCAGATCGGCCATTTCGTGGGTGATGGCGAAGTCGTTAGCCATCCGGCAGGCTTCTTCAACTGGGCCGTCGAGGAAAGCTTGCTCTTCGGCGGTCAGCCGCGGCTGCGGATAGTTATGTAACTTTTGCCAGTCAGGATTGCCGCGAAACAGATCGCCTTCCCACCAGGTGGTGCCGGCGTCGATGGCTTCTTTTTCCGTGCGCGACATCGGCGGCATCACCTTGCGGAATGTGCGAAACGCCGGTGCGGAAATCATGGATTTACGCATAGGCGCAAAGTTAAACGGCAACAGTATGATCGCCAGCGGCAGCAGCAGCCAGATATTCCACACTCCGGCCGCGCCGAGCGCCGCGGTCCAGGCGAGCAAAATCACGCTGCTGAGCAGCAGGCTGACCCGGTGATAGAAGAGCGCGCCGAGTAAAACGACGGTTGCAACAATACTCAAAATCATCATAGAGAAATGCTCCCTGAGCTTGTAGGAGGTCTGACCACTTGTGATGTATTGGTTGTAGTGCATGCGTTTTTATTTAGCAATGTGTTTACAAAATAATTACAACCTTGCTCACATTGTTGTATGCAAAAGCGGCACATAAAATCAAAAGAGCGAGGGATAACGCTGCCTGCTGCTTCTCGCTTCGACGGCTATCCGGTACACTGCCGGGGTTATTCCACTCATACTGAAGGATTATCCTCATGTACCAGGATCTTATTCGTAACGAACTGAACGAAGCCGCGGAAACGCTGGCTAACTTTCTGCAGGACGAAGCTAATATCCATGCTATCCAGCGTGCCGCTGTCCTGCTGGCGGATAGCTTTAAGGCGGGTGGGAAAGTGCTGTCCTGCGGTAACGGCGGTTCCCATTGCGATGCGATGCATTTTGCGGAAGAGCTGACCGGACGTTATCGCGAAAACCGCCCGGGTTACCCGGCCATCGCGATCTCCGACGTCAGCCACCTCTCCTGCGTGAGCAATGATTTTGGCTATGAATATGTGTTCTCCCGCTACGTTGAATCCGTTGGCCGCGCAGGCGATGTGCTGCTCGGTATCTCCACGTCTGGCAACTCCGGCAACGTGATTAAGGCCATTGAGGCCGCGCGGGCGCAGGGGATGAAAGTGATCACCCTGACCGGTAAAGACGGCGGTAAAATGGCCGGTAGCGCTGATGTGGAAATTCGCGTGCCGCACTTTGGCTACGCCGACCGCATCCAGGAGATCCATATCAAAGTGATCCACATTCTGATTATGCTGATCGAAAAAGAGATGGCGAAAGGCTAACAGGCAGGTGAGTGTGTACTGTTGACGGTGGCCTCGCTCCGGCGCCGTCGTGATTTGTGAGGGTGAGGTGATCTATGTGCGAACTGCTCGGGATGAGCGCCAATGTGCCAACCGATATCTGTTTTAGCTTTACCGGGCTGGTGCAGCGCGGCGGCGGGACGGGGCCGCATAAAGACGGCTGGGGCATCACCTTCTATGAAGGTAAAGGCTGTCGCACATTCAAGGATCCCCAGCCGAGCTTTCAGTCGCCGATCGCGAAACTGGTTCAGGATTACCCCATTAAGTCCTGTTCCGTCGTCGCCCATATTCGTCAGGCCAACCGCGGGAGGGTGGCCCTGGAGAACACCCATCCCTTCACCCGCGAACTGTGGGGGCGCAACTGGACCTATGCGCACAATGGGCAGCTAAAAGGCTATAAGTCGCTGAAAACCGGTAATTTTCATCCGGTAGGTGAAACCGACAGTGAAAAAGCGTTTTGCTGGCTGCTGCACCGTTTAACCGAGCGCTATCCGCGCACGCCGGGCAATATGCTGGGCGTTTTCAAGTATATCGCCACCCTCGCGGGTGAACTACGTGAGAAAGGGGTGTTCAACATGCTGCTGTCGGACGGGCGCTACGTAATGGCGTTCTGCTCGACCAATCTGCACTGGATCACCCGGCGAGCGCCGTTCGGCGTGGCAAAACTGCTGGACCAGGATGTGGAGATCGACTTTCAACGCGAGACCACACCCAACGATGTGGTCACGGTTATCGCCACGCAGCCGCTGACGGCCAATGAAACCTGGCATAAGATCATGCCAGGCGAGTGGGCGTTATTTTGTCTCGGGGAGCGTGTAGTTTGAGGCCAGCTGCGGCTGGACAACCTCGTGGCTGAGCGGCTTGCTCACCACATAGCGGCCGTCGGTCACTGATACGACCGGCGGTTTGTGGGTCTGCTGGAAATAGTCATAGCCAGGCTTGAGCTGTTTCCAGAAATCCGCGTAGTAGGAGTATTTGTGGCGTTCCATGTTGGCGTTGGTCATGCGGAACGGATAGATACTCACCTGCACGCTTGGCTGGCCGAAGACTAAAGCGCCGGTCACGAACTGGAAGATCTCATCGATACCGCTGTCGGTCATGGCGTAGCAGCCGACTGAGACGCAGTCGCCGTGGATCATCAGGTATTTCCCTTCATAACCATGGGCGCGATCGTAGGCGTTCGGGAAGCCGATGTTAATCGCTTTATAGAAGCGGCTGTCGGGTTTGAGCTGGCTGCGGGTGACGTTATAGAACCCTTCCGGACTCTTGAAATCGCCCTGGCGCTGTTTCGGACCGAGGCCACCGGAGTAGTTGCAGATCCGGTAGCTGTCGAGGAGCTGGTAGGTCTCACCCATTTTGACGTAAAGGTCGAGCATGCGCTCTTCTTTAAAGATCTCAATGTAAACCGGTGAACCCATTAATTGCTGCTTATATTCTTTGCTTACCGGCGTTGTCGGGCTGTTGCTGCTGAGCAGCCCGGCAAATGACACGCACGGCAACAGAAGCATCGCAATAAATAATGCGATTTTGCGCATACTGCTTGTTCCTTGATAAAACAAAATAGCCACATTGCCAGGACGGCAAGAGAGACCCGAAATCAGAGTTTTCTGGATTTAGAGCGCTCACATTAGCATCACGGCATTTTTTCGCAAGGGCGACGTGGCGGCGTTTACAAATCAGCCTCACTTTATACCCTGCCAGCGACGAAAACACAGTGAGAACTTTGCGCAATAGCTCGCATTTTAGAAGCACTTATCGCCCCTTGCGCTACAGCCGCCGCTCACGAAATGTTACACTTGCGCCGGTTCATCATCAGAGTAAGAAAGGATGCTTCTCTTCCGTCCTGAGCGCTACTGGCGCCGTTTCGCCCTTTCTTCTCTGCCATTCTGTCAATAAGCTGGCCCTGACCTGCGTCGGGGTTGAGGTTACGGATACCTGCTAACGATATGATTAAAATCACGAAAGGGCTGGATTTGCCCATAGCTGGCATGCCATTACAGCAGATTTCTCCCGCGCCAGCGGTGAAGCGCGTCGCGCTACTCGGCGAAGAGTACGTTGGCATGCGCCCCGCGATGGCGGTTAAAGAAGGCGATCGGGTCAAAAAAGGTCAGATCCTGTTCGAAGATAAAAAGATCCCTGGCGTCTGCTTTACCGCCCCGGCGAGCGGGATCGTCAGCGCGATCCACCGCGGCGAACGGCGCGTGTTGCAGTCGGTGGTGATTGATATCGAGGGCAATGACGCGGTGGCGTTTACCCGTTACGCCGCGGACGCGCTGGCCGAACTGCCGCGCGACACCGTACAGCAGCAGCTGCTGGCGTCGGGCCAATGGACGGCGCTGCGTACCCGACCGTTCAGCAAAACGCCGCTCCCGGGGAGCACGCCCGCCGCTATCTTTGTTAACGCCATGGACACCAATCCGCTGGCGGCGGAGCCGCAGCCGATTATTCTGGCCGAACGTGCCGCCTTCGACGCCGGTCTTACCGTGCTCACGCGCTTGACCGACGGGAAAGTGCACGTCTGCCAGCCCAGCGGCGGCAAGCTGGGCGGTCATCCTCTCGGCCAGGTCTGTTTCAATCAGTTCAGCGGGCCGCACCCGGCGGGGCTGCCGGGAACGCATATTCACTTTCTGGAGCCGGTGAGCCTGAATAAGCAGGTCTGGCACCTCAATTATCAGGACGCGATCGCCATTGGTAAGCTTTTCCTCGACGGGGAGCTCTACTGCGAACGGATAATTGCGCTCGGCGGCCCGCAGGTAACATCTCCGCGGCTGGTCAAAACGACGCTCGGCGCCAGCCTGGAGGATCTGCTGGCAGGTGAGCTGCAGGAGGGGGAAAACAGGGTCATTTCCGGCTCGGTGCTTAGCGGCGCCCGCGCCCATGGCCCTCACGCCTTCCTGGGGCGCTTCCATCTGCAGGTGAGCGTGGTCAAAGAAGGGCGGGAAAAAGAGCTCTTCGGCTGGGTGATGCCGGGCAAAGAGAAATTCTCGATTACCCGCACCACGCTGGGCCATTTCTTCAAGCGCAAGCGCTTTCATTTTTCCACCGATACCAACGGCGGCGAGCGGGCGATGGTGCCGATCGGCAACTACGAGCGGGTGATGCCTCTGGATATCCTGCCGACCATACTGCTGCGCGATCTGCTGGCCGGAGACACCGACAGCGCTCAGGCGCTGGGCTGTCTGGAGCTGGATGAAGAAGATCTGGCGCTGTGCACCTATGTTTGCCCTGGAAAGTATGAATATGGCCCGGCGCTGCGCAGCGTGTTAACCCGGATTGAGCAGGAAGGATAAGAGATGGGCTTAAAGCACCTGATTGAGAAACTTGAGCCGCATTTCACGCATGGCGGCAAGCTGGAAAAATATTACCCGCTGTATGAGGCGGCGGCGACCATTTTCTACACGCCGGGCCAGGTAACCCGCGGCGCGGCGCACGTGCGCGACGCCATCGACCTGAAGCGGATGATGATCCTCGTGTGGTTTGCCGTATTCCCGGCGATGTTCTGGGGCATGTACAACGTTGGGCTGCAGACCATTCCGGCGCTGCACAAGCTATACGGCGCCGAACAGCTGCAGCAGGCGATCGCCAACAACTGGCACTACAGCGTCGCCCAGTGGTTAGGCGTCAGCTTCAGTGCCGACGCCGGCTGGCTGAGCATGATGGCCCTGGGCGCGGTATTTTTCCTGCCTATCTACCTCACCGTCTTTATCGTCGGCGGCTTCTGGGAGGTGCTGTTCGCGATTGTGCGCAAGCATGAGATTAACGAAGGTTTTTTCGTTACCTCTATTCTCTTCGCGTTGATTGTGCCGCCCACGCTGCCGCTGTGGCAGGCGGCGCTGGGGATCTCCTTCGGCGTGGTGATCGCCAAAGAGATTTTCGGCGGCACCGGGCGCAACTTCCTCAACCCGGCGCTGGCGGGGCGCGCGTTCCTGTTCTTCGCCTATCCGGCGCAGATTTCCGGCGATCTCGTATGGACCGCGGCGGACGGTTTCTCCGGCGCCACGCCGCTCTCCCAGTGGGCCAGCGGCGGCGGTGAAGCGCTGGTGAACGTGGCGACTGGCGTGCCGGTGAGCTGGATGGACGCCTTCCTCGGCAATATTCCCGGCTCAATTGGCGAAGTGTCAACGCTGATGATCTTCATCGGCGGGGCGATCATCCTCTTTGGCCGCGTCGCGTCCTGGCGCATCGTCGCCGGGGTAATGATCGGCATGATCGCCACCGCCACCCTGTTTAACGTTATCGGCTCCGACACCAACCCGATGTTCGCTATGCCATGGTACTGGCATCTGGTGCTCGGCGGTTTCGCCTTCGGGATGATGTTTATGGCGACGGACCCGGTATCCGCCTCGTTTACCGATAAAGGGAAATGGAGTTACGGCGTGCTGATCGGCGTGATGTGCGTGCTGATCCGCGTGGTGAACCCGGCTTATCCGGAAGGGATGATGCTGGCGATCCTCTTCGCCAACCTCTTCGCACCGCTGTTCGATTATCTGGTGGTGCAAGCCAATATTAAGCGGAGGAAGTCGCGTGGCTGAGAAGAAAAGTAACGATAGCATCGGCAAAACGCTGCTGGTGGTGCTGGTGCTTTGTCTGGTCTGCTCCATCGTGGTGGCGGGCTCGGCCGTGGGGCTGAAATCCCGCCAGCAGGCGCAGCGGGCGTTGGATAAGCAGCGCAATATCCTGGCAGTGTCAGGGCTGATGCACCCCGGTATGGATGCGGATGCGGTAGCGGACACCTTCGCGGCGCGCATTACCCCGCGACTGGTGAATCTGGCCACCGGAGAACTGCTGGAGAAAGACCCGGGTAAATTTAATCAGGCTCAGGCGCTGAAGGATCCGCAGCAGAGTATGGCCCTGGATGCCAGTCAGGATCCGGCTGGTATAAAGCGACGCAGTAATCTGGCGGAAATTTACCTGGTGCGCGACGCGCAGCAGAAGATTGAGCAGGTGGTGCTGCCCATTTATGGCAACGGCCTGTGGTCGATGATGTATGCCTTCGTGGCGCTGGACGTCGATGGCCGCACGGTAAAAGGCATTACTTACTACGATCAGGGCGAAACGCCGGGGCTGGGCGGCGAGGTGGAAAACCCGAACTGGCGCCAGCAGTTTGTCGGCAAGCAGGTGCTGGATGACAACGGTATGCCGGCGCTGAAGGTGGTGAAAGGCGGCGCGCGCGCAGGCGATCTCCACGCGGTTGACGGTTTATCCGGCGCCACGCTGACGTCCAATGGCGTACAGCATAGCTTTGATTTCTGGATGGGCGAACTGGGCTTTGGTCCGTTCCTGAAAAAGGTTCGTGAGGGAGAGCTGAATAATGGCTGAACAGAGCGATATGAAAGAGGTGAAGCGCGTGCTGGTGGGGCCGCTCATCGCCAATAACCCCATCGCCCTGCAGGTGCTGGGCGTCTGCTCCGCACTGGCGGTAACCACCAAACTGGAAACCGCCTTCGTGATGACCATTGCGGTGACCCTGGTGACGGCGTTCTCCAGCATGTTTATCTCGATGATCCGCCACCATATTCCCAATAGCGTGCGCATCATCGTGCAGATGGCGATCATCGCCTCGCTGGTGATCGTGGTGGATCAGCTGCTGCGGGCTTTCGCCTATGAGACCTCCAAACAGCTGTCGGTATTCGTCGGGCTTATCATCACCAACTGCATCGTGATGGGCCGCGCCGAAGCCTACGCCATGAAGTCGCCGCCGCTGGCGAGCTTTATGGATGGTATTGGCAACGGTCTCGGCTATGGCGCGATCCTAATTATCGTCGGCTTCCTGCGCGAGCTTATCGGTAGCGGCAAGCTGTTCGGTATCACGGTGCTGGAAACGGTGCAGAACGGCGGCTGGTATCAGCCGAACGGCCTGTTCCTGCTGGCGCCGAGCGCGTTCTTCATTATCGGTTTGCTGATCTGGGCCCTGCGTAGCTGGAAGCCTGAGCAGCAGGAAAAGGAGTAATCGGTGATGGCTCATTACATCAGCCTGTTTGTCCGCGCGGTGTTCGTTGAGAACATGGCGCTGGCCTTCTTCCTCGGGATGTGCACCTTTCTTGCGGTGTCGAAAAAGGTCTCCACCGCCTTCGGCCTCGGCGTCGCGGTGACGGTAGTGCTGGGGCTTGCCGTGCCAATCAATAACCTGGTCTATAACCTGGTGCTGCGCGACGGCGCGCTGGTTGAGGGGGTGGATCTCAGCTTTCTTAACTTCATCACCTTTATCGGAGTGATCGCCGCGCTGGTGCAGATCCTCGAGATGATCCTCGATAAGTATTTTCCGGCACTGTACAACGCGCTGGGCATCTTCCTGCCGCTGATTGCGGTTAACTGTGCGATTTTCGGCGGCGTGTCGTTCATGGTGCAGCGCGATTACAACTTCCCGGAGTCCATCGTCTACGGCTTCGGCTCCGGCATTGGCTGGATGCTGGCGATCGTGGCGATGGCGGGGATCCGCGAAAAAATGAAGTACGCCAACGTGCCCGCCGGTTTGCGCGGGTTAGGGATCACCTTTATCACCACCGGACTAATGGCGCTGGGCTTTATGTCCTTCTCCGGCGTGCAGCTATAAGGGCGAATAAGTATGGAAATTATTCTTGGCGTCGTGATGTTCACGCTGATTGTGCTGGTGCTGTCGGGGCTTATCCTGGCAGCGCGCTCAAAGCTGGTGAACGCGGGCGACGTGGTTATTGAGATCAATAACGAAGCGGATAAACAGATCCGCACCCCTGCGGGTGACAAACTGCTGAACACGCTGTCCAGCAACGGGATCTTCGTCTCCTCCGCCTGCGGCGGCGGCGGCTCCTGCGGCCAGTGTCGGGTAACTGTTAAAGAGGGCGGCGGGGATATCCTGCCGACCGAGCTTTCGCATATTACTAAGCGGGATGCCAAAGCCGGTTGCCGTCTGGCCTGTCAGGTGGCGGTGAAGCAGAACATGAAGATTGAACTGCCGGAAGAGATTTTCGGGGTCAAAAAATGGGAGTGTGAAGTTATCTCTAACGATAACAAAGCCACTTTCATTAAAGAGCTCAAGCTGCGGATCCCGGAGGGGGAGGTGGTGCCGTTTCGCGCCGGGGGCTATATTCAGATTGAATGCCCGCCGCATAAAGTGGCCTATGCAGATTTTGATGTTCCCGATGAATACCGTTCAGACTGGGATAAGTTCAACCTGTTTCGCTATGTCTCTGAGGTGAAAGAGCCGACCCTGCGCGCCTACTCAATGGCTAACTATCCGGAAGAGAAGGGCATCATTATGCTCAATGTGCGCATCGCGACGCCGCCGCCGAAGGTCCCGGATGCGCCGCCGGGGATCATGTCATCCTATATCTGGTCGCTGAAGCCGGGCGATAAGGTGACGATTTCCGGGCCGTTTGGCGAGTTCTTTGCTAAAGAAACCGACGCCGAGATGGTGTTTATCGGCGGGGGGGG